>JAGREJ010000119.1 GCA_020446595.1 Novosphingobium sp.
GCCGATATACATGCCGGGGCGGCGGCGTACCGGCTCCAGCCCTTCGAGAACCTCGATGGAAGAGCCGTCATAGCTTTCGGCACCGGATTGGGTCTGGGCGTCGAAAAGATCGTTGCGTGCGGAACTGGCCATATCGGGCGCTATAGGCCTGCGCGATTCACGCGATCAAGCGGGCCTTGCGCCTTTTCCTCAGAGTCTCAAGATGCTCGCATCTCTTTCTGCGGAAAACCGGTTCCCACTTTTCCGCGCGATGCTCAGTCCTCGAATCTTGTCGGGGCAGGGCTGACCGTTACAATTGTCCCGGAGCGAATTTCGCGCACTTCCAGCGCACGCTCGATCACGCCGTTCCTCGAAAATCGGAAGGGCCCGTCGAGACCGAGGAAGCCGCCCTTGTCGGAGAGTTTGCCGATCGGAAACACGGATCCGGGCTTCCATTCGCGCGCGATACGCAAGGACAGCAGGACGGCGTCGTAGCCGAGTGTGGCAAGGCGATAGGGATTGGCGCCGAATCGTTTGCGATAGCTGCTCGAGAATTGTGCGAAGCGGTTGTCGGCGACGGCCGCGAACCATGCGCCGTCCAGAGCCTTGGTCGAAGTGATGATCTTCTCCCCGCTCCACAGCTCGGTGCCGATGATCCGGGGGGTTGAACCCGCAGCAGGCTTGAGCACGGGTGCGGCCTGGCTCGCCAGACGGCCACCGTCCGCAATCAGGACCGCGCTATAGCCACCACGCTCGACAATCCGCTTTGCGGCAGCCGTCAGCGAAGCATTGCTGCGATCATAGGTCTCCATCGCCTGCACGCTGCTGCCCGATTGCTTCGCAGCCGCCATCAGGGCGTCGGAAGCGCGCTGGCCATAATCGCCGCGAGGCACAACGGCCGCGAAGGTCTTCACCCCCTGTCCGGCGGCATAGGTGACGACCCGTGTCACCGACTGGCCGGGAAGGTGCCCCATCAGGAAGATGTTGCGCGTTGCCGCCGTTTCATCGTTGGAGAACGATATCAGCGGAACCTTGACCGGTTCGGCGACTGCACGGACCGGACCTATTTCGGAGGACAGCAGCGGGCCGAGGATCAGGCGGTTGCCGTCGCGCACGGCGCGCTGCGCCGCTTCGCCCGGATTGGCGGCGGTATCGTAAGTGGTTACGCGCAGGTTGGTCGCGTTCGTGTCCAGCAAGGCCATGGTCGCCGCATTGGCGATCGACTGACCGACAGCCGCATTCGGCCCGCTCGTTGGTACCAGCAAGGCGACGCGATGGCGTTCCGTGTCGGTCGGCAGGACGTCCGGCGATGGGCCGACAACGGGCGGCGGCGCTGGAGGAGGCGCCTTCGGGACCACGCTACAGGCAGCAAGCGCCGAGCTCGCGCCCAATACGGCCAGCTTGCGCCAGCCACGAAAATCACCAAACATCGCTTGCCGCTCCCCTTGGATTTGGCCCATGACAACCCGGATGGACCAAGCACTCGGACCCGGACTCTATATCGTTGCGACGCCGATTGGCAATCTTGGCGACATCACCTTGCGCGCAATCGAGACATTGCGTGGCGTATCCGTGATCGCCTGTGAAGACACCCGCGTGACAGGCAAGCTGCTGAAGCACCTTGGCATCAAGGCGCGGCTGATCCGTCACGATGACCATGCGAGCGAGGTTGACCGGCAACGGCTGATCGAGACGATGCGCACCGAGCCGGTCGCGCTGGTGAGCGATGCGGGGACTCCGCTTATCTCGGATCCGGGGTTCCGTCTGGTTCGTGAAGCGCGGGCAGCCGGAGTGGCGATTACCAGCCTGCCGGGGCCAAGTGCGGCCGTGGTCGCGCTCACGCTTTCGGGATTGCCCAGCGACCGCTTCCTGTTCGCTGGTTTTCTGCCGAACAAGGCCAAGGCGCGGGCCGATGTGCTTGCCGAGCTGGCGAGCGTCCCAGCAACGCTGGTCTTCTACGAGACAGCGCCAAGGCTGGACGATGCGCTTGCCGCGATTGGGGAGGCATTGCCGGGGCGGGAGGTCGCGGTGGCGCGCGAACTGACCAAGCGGTTCGAGGAGTGCAGGGCGGGCTCCGCCGCCGAACTTGCCGAATATTACGCGGCTCATCCGCCAAAGGGAGAGATCGTGCTTCTGGTCGGTCCGCCCCTTGAAGCTGCCGCGCCCGACGAGGCCGATGTCGATACGCTGCTGCTGGCGGCTTTGGCAGACTTCAAGCCTTCGCAGGCGGCCGCTTCGGTCGCACGAGAGACGGGCCTCGACCGCAAGGCGCTCTATGCACGGGCGCTGGAGCTGCGCGGACAATGAAGCGGCAGGTCGCGGAGATCAGCGGTCGCGCGGCCGAAAACCGCGCCGCTGTGTGGCTGGAAGCGCGGGGCTGGGAGATTCTCGATCGCCGTCGCAAGACCAAGCGCGGCGAGATCGATCTTGTCGCGCGCGATGGCAACGCGATCGTCTTCGTCGAGGTCAAGTGGCGGCGCAGTGCCGAGCAGCTCGATCTGGCCATAGACGAATACCGTTTGCGCCGGGTCGCAGCTGCGGCCGAAGCGGTTGCGCACGAGTATGCCACGAACGGCGAAGACCTGCGGATCGACGTGCTGCTGCTTGCGCCGGGACACGAGCCACGCCACATCGTCAACGCCTGGATGCCTTGACGACCGAAATCCGCCTCTCGACTTCGCTCGAGGCGAACGGCTAGTGGGCATGCAACCAATTTCCCGTTCGTGTCGAGCGCAGTCGAGACACGTTTCGCAAAGGATTGCGAGATGAGCTTACGCGTAGCGGTCCAGATGGACCCGATGGAATCGATCAATATCGCCGGGGATTCCTCGTTCCACATGATGCTGGCGGCGCAAGCTCGGGGCCATGCCTTGTGGCATTACGACGTGCGCACGCTGGCCTATGACACCTCGGAAGGGGCGGGCGGCAGGCTGACGGCCTGGGCCGCGCCGATCACTGTCCAGCGCGTCCAAGGCGATCATTTCACCATGGGCGAACACCGCCTGATCGACCTTGCCGAGGACATCGACGTGGTGCTGATGCGGCAGGATCCACCCTTCGACCTGGGTTATATCACCGGCACGCACCTGCTGGAGCGGCTGACGGGCCGCACTTTGGTGGTCAATGATCCCGCCAGCGTGCGCAATGCGCCCGAAAAGGTGATGGTGCTCGACTATGCGCGGTTCATGCCGCCGACTTTCATCGCTCGTCGGATCGAAGATGTGCGCCTGTTCCACGATCGGCACCCCGGCGATCTCGTCATCAAGCCGCTGCATGGCAATGGCGGCAAGGCCGTCTTCCGGCTTCCGGCCGACGGCTCGAATCTGGGGGCGTTGTTGGAGATGTTCCACAATGCCTGGCCCGAACCGTTCATGGTCCAGCCATTCCTTCCCTCGGTGTCCGAGGGCGACAAGCGGATCGTGCTGGTTGATGGCGAATTTGCCGGCGCGATCAACCGCAAGCCGGGCGAGGGCGAATTCCGCTCCAACCTCGCCGTGGGCGGATCGGCCGAGGCGGCGACGCTGACCGCACGCGAGGAGGAGATCTGCGCCGCGATGGGGCCGGAACTCAAGCGGCTCGGGCTGGTCTTCGTCGGCATCGACGTGATCGGCGGTGAATGGCTGACCGAGATCAACGTCACTTCGCCGACCGGCATCGTCGCCATCGACCGGTTCAATGGGACGGATACCGGCGGGCTGATCTGGGAAGCGATCGAGCGGCGCCACGCGGCGATGTGATTCGCCGGACTAGTTCCGCTCTCTCGGGTGCGCGTTGCGATAGACATCGAGCAGCACCGCCGCATCGACCTTGGTATAAATCTGCGTCGAGGAAAGGCTGGCGTGGCCGAGCAGTTCCTGCAAGCTGCGCAGGTCCGCTCCGGCGCCAAGCAGGTGCGTTGCAAAGCTGTGGCGAAGCGCGTGGGGTGTCGCGGTGGGCGGCAGGCCAAGGGCCACGCGTGCCCGCGCCGTCGCCTTCTGGACCATGCCTTGTGATAGCGGCCCGCCTTTGGCCCCGCGAAACAGCGGCTTGTCCGGTTCGAGTGGCCACGGGCATTGCGCGGCATATTCCGCCACTGCCTGCCGGACGAGCGGCAGCAAGGGCACCACGCGTTGCTTGCCGCCCTTGCCGGTGACGACGATCGTCTCGCCCAGCGGTAGCACAGATCCCGGTAGCGACAGCGCCTCGGCAATCCGCAGACCCGCGCCATAAAGCAGCAGTAGCACCGCCCGGTCGCGCGCGCCGATCCATGCTTCGCTGGCGTCATCGGCGACCGTATCGGCCAGGTTCACCGCGTCGTCGGGAGTGATCGGCCGGGGTATGCCTTTCTTGACGCGCGGACCTTTCATGCGCGGGGCGGCGGCGTCATCCGAACCGGCCTGCCTGCGGGCAAAGGCGATAAATCCCTTGAGCGCGGAAAGCTCGCGCGCGGCGGACACATTGCCGAGCCCCTCGGCGCGTCGGCGGGCCAATTGCGTGCGCAGGTCAGCCGAAGTGAGTCCCGCGATGGCGTCCCAGCTTTCCAGACCGGCTTCGTTGATCAGCCGCGCCGCCGCCGCTCCATAGGCCCGCACCGTATGCGGCGAGCGCCTGCGATCCTGCGCGAGGAAGCGATTCCACTCTTCGAGCATGTCGGCGCGGGTCATGTCGAAACCAGCGCGTCGGGCACCACTTCGGCCAGAAGCGCATCGAGCAGCGGCATTCCGGCAGGCGTAATTCCCATCCGGCTGCCCTTGAACCACAGCAGACCTTGCCGCTGATACCGCGCGCAGCGGCCCGGATCGTGCAATTCGGCGGGAGACAAGCCAAAGCGCGCGGCCAGTAACGCAAGATCGACGCCTTCGGCCAGCCGCAGTCCCATCAGCATCGCCTCGCTGGCCTGTTCGTGTGTGCCTAACGGTCTTTCCTCCACTATGCCGTGCCCGTTACGAGCCACGGCGGAAAGCCAGTTCTCAGGTTTCCTGTGCCGCACTGTTGCGATGCCATTGCGTCTGCCATGGGCACCAGGGCCGATGCCGCAATAGTCGTCGTATCGCCAATAGGTCAGGTTGTGGCGGCTTTCGTCGCCGGGGCGGGCATGGTTGCTGATCTCGTAAGCAGGAAGGTCCGCCGTCGCGGTGACCTCCTGTGTCAGCTCATAGAGATCGGCGGCATGTTCGTGTTCGAGAGGTTCGAAGTCACCTTGCCGGACCATGGTCTCGAACCGCGTGCCCGGCTCGATGGTGAGTTGATAGAGCGACAAATGCGAGGTTCCGAAGGATATCGCCCGTGCCAGTTCGGCGTGCCATTCCGCCGCGCTCTGACCGGGGCGGGCGTAGATCAGATCGAAATTGACGCGCGCGAAAGCGCGCTGCGCAACTTCGAGCGCCGTGAACCCTTCGGTGGCGTCATGGAGCCTTCCCAGAAAGCGCAGCGTCTCGTCATCGAGCGCCTGTAGTCCGAGCGAAACGCGGTTGATTCCGGCTGTGGCCAGATCGGCGAACTTGCCTGCTTCGACCGACGACGGGTTGGCCTCCAGCGTGATCTCGATGCCCGGTGCAAAGCCACAAAGGTCTTTCGCTTCCTGCAGCAGGCGTTCCACCAGCGCGGGCGGCATCAGCGATGGCGTGCCGCCGCCGAAGAACACCGAAGTCAGCCGCTCGCCGCCCGTCAGTTCGGCTTCATGGCGCATGTCTGCCAGCAACGCCTCTTGCCACGCATTGACATCCACCGTGTCGCGGACATGGCTGTTGAAGTCGCAATAGGGACATTTTGCGAGGCAGAACGGCCAGTGGATGTAAAGCGCGCGGGCCATTGCGGCACCTTACTCGCCGAACTGCTCCGCGACCAGCTTGGCGAAGGCGTCGGCGCGATGGCTGATCGCATGTTTGGCCTCGGGGTCCATTTCGCCAAACGTTTCCTTGTGGCCATTGGGCACGAACACCGGATCGTAGCCAAAGCCGCGCTTGCCGCGCGGCGGCCAGACCAGCGAGCCACGTAAGACGCCTTCGTAGACCGCGCTCTCCCCGTCCGGCCAGGCGATAGCCAGCACGCAGTTGAACTGCGCAGCCCGTTCAGCTTGGGGTCCGATCTCCTGAAGCATGCCCTCGACCTTGCCCATCGCCATGTACCAGTCGCGGCCTGGATGGCCTTCGAACCACTGCCGTTCGGCCCAGTCGGCAGTGTAGACACCCGGTCTGCCGCCCAGCGCATCGACCGAAAGGCCGCTGTCGTCTGCGAGCGCGGGCAGGTTCGCGGCTTCTGCCGCCGCGCGCGCCTTGAGCAGGGCATTCTCGATGAATGTCGTGCCGGTTTCCTCCGGCTCGGGCAGGCCGAGATCGCCCGCCGACACGCATTCCAGCCCGTAAGGCGCGAGCAGCGCGGAAATCTCGCGCAGCTTGCCTGCATTGTGGGTGGCGATGACGAGCCGTTCGGAACCCAGCTTGCGCATCAGGCTTCGCGCACCGCCTTTTCTTGCGCCGCGAAAATCCGGTCGCAGCCGATGCGGGCAAGGCGGAGCAGCCGCAGCATGCCTTCCTCGTCGTAAGGCGCGCCTTCCGCAGTGGCCTGCGCCTCGGCGATCAGGCCGCCTTCGATCAGCACGAAATTGGCGTCTGCTTCGGCATTGCTGTCCTCGGGATAGTCGAGGTCGAGCACCGGCGTGCCTTCGTAGATACCGCAGGAGATGGCCGCGACCTTGGCAGTGATCGGGTCTTCCTCGATGAGGCCCTCGGCCATGAGCTTGCTCACGGCGAGCCGCAGCGCCACCCATGCGCCGGAAATCGAAGCGGTGCGCGTGCCGCCATCGGCCTGGATTACGTCGCAATCGAGCGTGATCTGACGCTCGCCCAGTTTCTTCATGTCGCAGACGGCACGAAGCGAGCGGCCGATCAGGCGCTGG
>JAGREJ010000120.1 GCA_020446595.1 Novosphingobium sp.
GGACAACCTCGATGGGGAGACTAAGTCGACAGAAACGCTGGTGACACGCAGCAGTGTTTCAGGAGCGCCACTGCTTTCCCGCGAGCGGGCGCACTTCTACAGCGAGCGCTGCTATCTTGCTCAGGCAACGCTTGGGCGTCTTCTGGAGATTTATGAGGACAAGGACACGCGCCGGAGCGATTCACCTTTAACGAAGTTCGTCAAAGACCTCCTCGGCCTTGATCATCTCGATGCGCTGATCGATGGACTGCATGACGCGGGGGACGTCCGCCGTTTGCGCGGATCCCTCCCGGCATATTGGGAAGTGCGTGAAACGATACCGTCCATCGAGAAACAGATTGCGACCGAGAAGACTGAAGCCGATCGCCTCGACCAAGACTTTCAGGCGATAAACGGCCGTCTATTGGCGAGGATGGCGGAACTCGGTCTTCAGGTTACACCGGCGATGTCCGATAGCGAGCTCCGCCTCGCTATCGAAGACCGGCAGGAGGAGCCCGAACTTCAGCGGCTGGCAGGCGTTCGGCGAGATGTCAGCGCTGCGCGTGAGCAATGGCGGACAGTGCAGTCGCCGGTGGGGGCCACTGAAATGGCAGACGCCGAGCGCGCCGTGTCCACGGCCAATGAGGCCGTCGAAACTTGGCGCTCGACAACCGGCGCAGCGCTCGAAGACCAGTTTGCGCGTCTCGGGGAGTTCTTCCCCGACTTGCCGTCACCGCAATCAGTCGGTCCCGAACGTGCGCGTGCTGAGGCCATGCAACGGCTCAGCGCAGAACTTCAGCGATGCGAGGCGCTTCTGGCTCGCGACAGCGTGGATAGTGCGGCGCTCGAAACGCTGGATCAGGAGATGGCCAGGGCGCGCTCCAGGGCGGCTGTGCTGGACGAGCAGATTGCAGGGCAAGCCGCGCAGGCGGGCACGCTCGCGCAGGTACTCGCGGAAATTCTGCCGCATATCCATTCGGAAGATTGCCCGATCTGCGGACGCGACTATAGCGAGACTTCGAAGGAGCCATTGCAGGCGCATGTATCGAACCGCATCGCCGCGCTAACCGCAAGCGCGGGACGCTTGGAAGCCCTGTCTCGCGAGCGTGCCGATGCCTCCCGGATAGTGGCCGATGCGGAACGGCGGCAAGCGGCGATAGCTGCGAGGCTCCTGGCTCCCGCGGCCCGCGATCAGCTGAAGGACAGGCGTGCCCGGCTGGAGGAACTTCAACGGTCGCTGACCGACATCGAAGAAGCTGCCAAGCGCGGCGAGCAATGCATTTCGGCGGCAGCGGCGGCGTCACAGCGCCTAACCCAGCTTCGCACGCATGATCAGCGCGCCGCCTCCATTCGCACGTCTGTCACGCGGTTTGCCCAGGACCTTGGCCTTGACGCGGTCGGCGAGACGGAGAGTGTTGAGGCCGCGTTAGCGCGCTTCGTTACCCATGTGAGCGAGCGAGAGGCGGCCCTGACCGCGCGCCAATCTGCACGCCGTGATGCCCTGTCGGACCTGAGAGAGCGGCAAAACCTAAGGACAAAGCGTGATGCGATGGCTGCAGCGCTTTCTGAAAAGGAAGAACGGGCCAAGCGGTTGGCTGCCGCCAAGGAAAAGGCGGATGCACGGATCAACCAAGCACGCGACCTTGGCCGGCGGGCGCGTGAGGCTCGAACGAACATCGTTCGCCGGATCTTCAACGATTCACTCAATGCCGTGTGGCGCGATCTGTTCGTGCGCCTCGCTCCAGACGAGCCTTTCGTCCCCGCTTTTGCTCTCCCGGAGAATCAAGGTGGACCCGTAGAGGCCGTCCTCGAGACGCTTTATCGGTCGGGTGGGAAAGGCGGAAATCCGCGGGCGATGTTGAGCGCCGGCAACCTGAACACCGCGGCGCTCACTTTGTTCTTGGCGTTGCATCTTTCCGTAGGTCCAACCCTGCCATGGTTGGTTATCGATGACCCTGTCCAGAGTATGGATGAGGTTCACATCGCACAGTTCGCTGCTCTGCTCCGCACGCTTTCAAAACAACATGGACGGCAGGTAGTCATTGCTGTGCATGAGAAGCCGCTGTTCGACTACTTGAGTCTTGAGTTGGGCCCGGCGTTCCAAGACGATCGTTTGATTACAATCGAGATGGGCCGGACAGCAAGCGGCGCAACGGTGGTGAACTATGAACCGATGATATGGAGGCCAGACACGGCGATCGCGGCGTAGGAGCCGCAGACTGGCTGCGACCCTCATCGTCAGGGATGGCGAAGCGCTGTGGCCGACACCTACAAGGGGGCCTCCGGCGTAGGGGTTCGATTGGATCGTTAGTATAGCTAAAGACCGAACCGCTCTTCTCATGGCGATCCATGGAAGGATTGGACTTGTGAACGTCATCGGACACGGCATTGACCTGGTGGAGGTCGCCGAGATGCGCCGCTGGATCGAGGATCCGCGCGACCCGCTGATTCCGCGTTGCTTCGTTCAGGCTGAGCTCGACGAGATCGGCGATGGGGCCGATCGGATCGAGCGCCTGGCAGGGCGGTTCGCCGCCAAGGAGGCGGTGCTCAAGGCGCTCGGCACAGGTTTCGGCGCGGGCGTCGCATTCACCGATGTGATGATCCACCGCGCACCCGGCGCGGCGCCTGAGGTCCGGCTCACCGGCGGCGCCGCGAAGGCCGCCGTGGCGTTGGGCGTGACTGCTTGGCGGCTCAGCATCAGCCATGCCGGCGGGCTGGCGATGGCGAGCGTTCTCGCTTTGGGTGCGGAGGCTCACGCGCGCGAGTCCTGAGCGGAGGGCGGGCCTAGGAAGGTGATGCGACATGCGTCGAGATCGACGGCGATGCGGCCGCCGTGTGCGGCGAGCACGGCGCGCCATACGTCGAAGCCCTGCAGGATCGCTTGCTCCCATTCGCCGGTGGTGCATTGCCGCACTTCCAGGTGAGACGTCATGTCCTTGATCGTGCGCAGGATCTGGAAGTCGAGGGCGGCGACCCCTTCGAGAAAACGATGGCGACGCGCATAGTCGAACGCGAGCGCCGCTACACCCTCTTCGATGACGGCCGCGCGCCCGCCGTCCTCCACCTCATCGAGCAGTGGCCGGCTCTTGCGCTTGCGCCGGAGCAAGGCGCGGGTGATCGGTGACCAACCCAGGACGGCGGCGTAGGCGAAATGGAAGACATCGTGGAAGCGATAGCCGTCTGGGTCATAGGCATTGTCGGTGAGCTCCGCGCCGAACGGCTTGCCGTCGATCAGGACACGCACGTGCCGGCGCGTTTCGCCGTCAACGTCGATGAGTTCGACCTCAAATCGTCGCGGCAAGCGCTCGCCTTCGGGAAGCTCAGCGTCGAAGGTGAGCGGCTCGGTGCGTTCGCTGGCCCAGCGCTGTTTGACCTTCGCTAGGTTGGCGGCGGCGATGTCGGACAGCGAGAGGTCGAACTTGCTCGCCACATTGGCAATGTACCAAAGCAGATCGCCTAGTTCCTCGGAGACGCGCTCCTTGAAGAGGCGATGCGCCTCGCCGTCGCGCAGGTGCTTCTTGTACTCACTGAGCAGCTGGCCGGTTTCACCGGCGAGGCCGAGCATGGGCACGATCATCGCGGTGGTCTCGTCGGCGCCGTCGCGCGCGGGCACACGATCGGTGCGCAGCGCCTCCTTCTGATAGCTGTTGAAGTCCAAGCGCGCCTCCTTCGGCGTCATCCCGCCACGGCGCGCTGCGGCGCGCCGACGCGGATCTTGTCGTTGAGCTTCCATTTTGGCGGATAGAACAGGTCGATCGGATCGGGGGTCGCCTCGAACTTCTGTTTGATGCGGACACGGCCGGTCTTTCCCGCGATCTGCGGGTGCGCCACACGCGCATATTTGTCGACTTCGCAGAACAGATTCTGGCAGTCGATTAGCTGAAGCCGGCGCCCCCAGAGCGATTGGAAGTCAAGGCCGAGACGCTCGAACTCCTGCTCCTGTAGATCGGCCATCAGCCGGATGAGCTCGGGCTCGTTCAGGCCGCCCGGGTCGAGGAAGCATTTGCGCAGCCCATCGCGCGCGCCCGGTCCGGGCATGACGAAGTCCATCTCGCTGAAATCGGTGAGCTCGCTGTAATTGATGTCGGTGATGAACTGATAGGCGAGGAAGTCGCCGATCGTCGGATAGGCGCGCAGCTTCTCGAAGCCCTCCTGCATCGTGCGGGTTTGCGCCAGCCGCTCGGCCAGCTGGTCGGCCATCATGCGTTCGAGCAGCAACAGGTGGTTCTGGTGCTTCGCCGATCGGCCGAAGGCGCGACTCCCCGGCGGCATGATGTAGGCGGCCGAGTAAATGCGATGGCCGGCCTGCATCGTGCGCGTGAGCACCCCGTCATAGGCGGCGAAGCGATAGTCCTCGAAGGTGATCGGACCGAGGGCACGTTCGAGGAGTTCCCAGGTCTCGATCTTGTTGAACAGCTTGAAGAGCAGGATGCGGAAGAACAGTTCACGCGGCGACTTGGGCAGGTCGTCGCGATAGATGACATGCCGGATAAGATACTGGCTGACCCGGTCAGACGCGCGATAGGCGTTGGTGAACTTGTAGATCGCCAGCACCGGATTGTGCGTCCATGGACGCGCCTCACCGCTGGCGCGGCGAAAGAACACCGCCTGCCGTTCGGCGGCGAAGCGCCAATAGCTCTCATAGACCTCGGACACCTTGGCCGGCGCGAGGTGCCGCAGCACGATCGGCGCGGGCGCCGCCGATGGCTCCGGTGGCCGGACCGCGATGGGGAAATCCATCGGCAGCGATGCCACAGTTGCGCTGGAACGAGACTTCGGTGGGCGGCCGCGTGGACGTTTCGTTGTGTTTTTGGGCGACCTCGAATTCAAAGCGTAGCTCCTGCGGTCGCTGCGGCGATAACCGGGCGTGCTGCCGGCACGGCGGGCGGGGCCACGAGGGTGTGGGCGGCGGCGACTAGCGGCGCGAAATCCGCATCGCTCTTTGTGATGCGCTCGAGCTTGGCGATCCCGACCATGACGTTCAGGCGCGCGAGCGGCATGCCCATCTCATGGGCCATGAACGCGCCGAGCTGAGCCAAGCCGAGATAGTTGCCATAGGCTTTGTCGAAGATCTGCTGGGTAGCGTAGAAGGCGTTGGTGACGAGACCGGTCGCGGTCGGCTCGAAGCTCACCTGCTGCAGGCAGGGAAAGCCGAGTTGGGCGCTCGCGACATGGTCGCGGCCCGGATCGAAGGTGGTCGCCTGAAGCATCGAACGGCGCACGCCCGCCCGCGAATTGAACTGAGACAAAATCCACTCCAGTTGATTGCCGTCGCTCGGGCCGCGCCCGTACATGACCATGCGCTCGAAATACAGGCCGCGGCCATTGGCTTTGCGGTTCATCGCCTGCCAGCGCGGGAATGTCGCGCGATAGAGTGTGAAAAGGCGGGTCCGGTCGCCGCGCGACATCTCCCAGAGACGCTGTGGGAAGATCGTGAACGCAACATCGTCGACCACGAGTCGCCCCTTGCGCTTGAGCAGCCGATCGAGCGCCTGGCGCACCACTGGGTCTTCGGCTGCGGCACCGTTCTGCGCGAATCCGCTCAGGCTCAGCATCAACGGGGCGACCTCGGTGCCAGCGCCGTCGAGAACTTTCAGCAGCAGCCGCGCCCAGGCGCGCGACAGGTTGGTGTCGTCGATCACCAGGGGCGGCGGTGGTGCGAGCATCTTGGCCTTACTCATCCGGGTCCTCCTCTAGATGCCGGTACTGAGCGAGACCGACATAGCCGTACAGCTCGTTCTTCTGGACGGGAGCGACGCGCACGAAGACGGCCCAGTCACCAGCGCTCGCCTGGAGGATCCCCGGCTTCACCGCCCGGAACAGGCGTCCGGTTGCGAGGTCGCGCTCGAAGGCGAGTCCGCCGCCCGTCACCTCGGTGCCGGGCGGCAGAAGAAGCAGCGTCTTGACCTCGGCATCCAAGGTGGGCGCGGCGCGATGGCGATCGGCGACGATCAGCGGCTCAGGCGTCAGCGCACCGAGGATGTCCGTGCGCAACGCCTTGGGCGTGACCCGCTGCAGAGCGGCGGCGCGGCCGCGCGACAGCATGTTCACGCCGGCCGAGAGGTGAGTCAGAAGCGTCGCGTAGCCGACGCCGAACTCGCAGGCGATGGTGAAGATCTGCGCCGGCGTCGCCGTTTCTGGGGTCCAGCCCCGGACCGAGAAAGCACGGCGCAGGCCGATGATCGGCATGAGGATGAAGCCTGCGAAGGCGTCGGCCAAGAACTCCTTGGGGTCCTCACAAGGCTGTGCCTTGGCATCCTCGCGCAACTCGTCGATCGACGAGCCATGGCCGAATACGTGATGGCCGAGCTCGTGCGCGCAATTGTAGGCGCGCCGCGGCAACGGCCGTCGCGCGGAGAGATGGATGCGGGGCGGAAGGCCGCGCTGATACATCCCTTCCATGTTGATGTTGTTGAAGCGCACCGGGATGCCCAGCGTCTCGCACAGCCCGTAGATGCAGATCGGGCTGGCTTGGTCGAGCTTGGCCTTCGCTCGCGTGGCCGTGGCTGCCTGCATCGCTTGGGTCGCCAGGGCACGGCGGTTGAAGCTGGGCTTGGCGGTGCGCATCACGTTCATCAGCGATCGCCTCCGTTCGCGGTGGAATCGCTGCGCATGGCGGCTAACAGCTTGAGCAGCCGTTCCAGGTCGTCTGGCTTGAGCTTGGAAAGTTCGCGGGCGGCGAGTTCGAGCCGCGGGTCCTGGGCGTCGATTGTGTCGGGCGCCTCGCCTAGCAGCCAAGCGACACTGACGTCATAGACCTCGGCGAGCTTGGCGAGCTCGTCGGCTGAGACGCGCCGATTGCCGGCTTCAATCTCGCTTACGGAGGGGCGATGCAGGCCGAGCAACTTGGCGACATGGCCTTGCGACAGGCCCGCGAGCTTGCGCGCCTCTCTCAGTCGTTCGGCGATCTGAGCGCGCTTGGCGGAATCGATCTCGGTCATGCCGCCGCTGCTTGCTTATCGTCCTGCTTCTTGAGCAGTTCGCAGACGAAGGCGACGGTCTCGTCGATGGAGCGTGGGAGCTTGCTCGTCTCGTCGACGAAGATGTTCACCTCGTTCGGGATCGTCGCGCCGATCTCGGTGGCGAGGATGGTGGTCGCGACGGGCCAGATCTTGCTGTCAAACTTGGGCAGGTTCTCAACTGGCTTGGTGGCGCCAGCTAGCGTTGGGCATTCCAAGCCGCTGTCAGCCTGAATCTGGCCGAGGACAGCGATCAGCTTCTCTTTGATTTCCGTAGCGTCCATGTGAGCCTCCTTGATCTGACATATCGTAAGATAATCTTACCACCTGGAATGTCAAGGGAGCGGTGGCTACGGTTGGCTACGGTATCGACGGCTAAGGTGCGCGAATGCGCGTGGAAACCAAAAAACTCGCTCGAACCACCGTGGACCGACTGAACCCTAGGTGACGGACATCGGGCCTGCTGGTAGGATTATTTCGTGGAATTTGCGGAATGCACGGATGCGCCCAGATCGTCTCCTGCTTCCGCCGCTTGACGATAGTCCCCGAAAGTACGTTTTTCGGGACCCTCCGAAAAACCCCAATGATTTCAAAGCCCCGCCATTTTGACGGCTAGGCTGACGGTATATTGCTCGCAGAAAAATTTTTATCGCAGTGATTTCAGTATCTTATGATGACCGTTAACCATCGAGTGGGAATGATTCAGGC
>JAGREJ010000009.1 GCA_020446595.1 Novosphingobium sp.
AATGGCCTCTTCGATCAATTGGTCTGCGTTGAGCGGCTCGATCATGCTTGGCATCCTCTGATATCTTATCGGCGCGGCGCCTTGGGTCGGCTCCACCCGTCGCTTGCTGTCATTCAAGATAGAGAGGCTGCGCAGCGTAATGGCAATGCGGGCACATGTGCAAAACAGGCCAGAATATCGATTCTCGGACAATTACACGCTGAGCTACAGCCCGCGCGCCTGATGCTGGCGAAATTGCGTTGGGCTCATTCCCGCCGCGCGACGAAACGCGAAGGCGAATGAAGAGGGACTGGTGAAACCTAGCTTGAAGGCGATCGATTTCGCGGCCTCCCCGCGCATCAGCATGCGCTTGGCGTTCTCGACGCGGCGCTGTTCGACATAGTCGCCGATCGAACATCCCCGGCTTACGCGAAAGCCCCGTGTCAGGTGGCGGACCGACATTCCGCAAAGTCCGGCAAGCTCCTCGAGGGTGGGTGCGCTCAAGTCGTCGCTAAGCCGCTCATCGATCGTGCGTAGCCGCCACCCGGCAAGGCCGCCCGAAGCCGGATCGCCCGACTGCGCAAGACAATGACGGCCAATCTCGATTGCCAGTTCGCCCGAGAGGCACTCGAACATCCGTTGTGCAGCGAGACCGGGATGCCGTACTTCGTCGGTCAGACGAAGAAGGAGCGCGCGGATCCTTGCGTTCCCCAGGTTCAGCGTCGTTTCCAGTCTGGCGCCAGCCCATTGCAGCGGCTGGCCGACAGCTTGATCTACCGCCGCTTTGGACAACTCGCACATCAGCGATGCCTGCGGAACCGTGACTGCCCTGACAGAAAGCGCTTCCCCCGGCGGGACCATGAATATCTCGCCGAGTTTTTCGAAGCGGTGTTGTCCCCAGTGCTCGGCGTAGTTTCCCATGGCATCCAGTGGACGCGGGGTCAGGCAGATATCGACATAATAGGTGTCTCTGTCGGACAGGATCGAGTTGCTGGGGCCATCGAACGAGAGGCGGACGATCCTTGCTTTCATGTCCCGACCGGACAGTTCGGCTTCAACCTCGAGCAAATCGTCGGAATTGGTGGGCAGGGCGGTCAAACTCTGGCTCCTTGGCGTGGTTTGTGTCGGCCATTGTGTCTTGCATTATACAGACTGGCCGAATTTATATTGTTACCTCCCTTGCTGCACAAGGCCCGGACAGTGAAGCTCCGGCACGAGAAGCTGATCCCGTTCAAGGCGATCGGTCAGGAGGATGATTGATGGGTAATGCGCTGTTCGACTGCACCGGCAAGGTGACAATGGTGACCGGCGGTAATGGCGGGCTGGGTCTGGGCTTTGCCATGGGCTGCGCCAAGATGGGGAGCGACATAGCGATCTGGGCGCGCAACGCGGAAAAGAGCGCGGCTGCGAAGGAACAGCTTCTCAAGGCGGGTGCACCGAGAGTCGAGGTCTATGCGGTCGATGTTGCCTCGGAAGAGCAGGTCATCGAAGGCTACAAGCAGCTCAAGGCCGATTTCGGACGGCTGGATTGCGTGTTCGCCAATTCGGGCAGAGGCCCCGGCGCACCATCGTTCCTCGAGCTCAACAGCGAGGAATGGCACGATCTGCTTTCGGTAAGCCTGCACGGTGCATTTTACACACTGCGCGAGGGCGCGCGGATGATGGCCGAAAGGGCCGAGGCGGGTGAGCCGGGCGGCTCGCTGGTGCAGTGCGGCAGCCTGACGATCTTCCAAGGCCTCAAGGGCCTTTCCAACTATGCGGCGGCCAAGGCGGGCATGGCGGCGGTGATCCGCTGCATGGCCGTGGAGTTGGGGCAGTATAACATTCGCTGCAATACTCTGGCGGTGGGCTTCACAATCACGGAGATGATCAAGGCGGGCGGCGATGAATTCGTGAAGCACATGGAAGACTTCTACGCCGCGCGCACGCCGATTCCGCGCGCAGGCTATATCGAGGATCTGGAAGGCATGGCGGCCTATCTGTGCAGCGATGCCTCGCGCTATCACACCGGGGATACCATCACGCTGGACGGCGGGTCGGTCATCAACCCCATCTACGCAATGTAACCTGTCGGGAGAGACGGCATGAAGAGGCTCAACATCCACGAAGTGAACGATGTCCGGCTCGACGACTACGTCCTGCCCAATGCCGGACCGAAGGACGTGGTCCTGAAGATGAAAGCCTGCGGCATCTGCGGCAGCGATCTCAGCTACATCAAATGGGGCGGGATCATGCGCGAAGAGGGCGGTGTCACCGCGCTTGGCCATGAAGGCGCGGGCGAGGTGCTGTCGGTGGGCAGCGAGGTCAGTGGCGTCAATGTCGGCGACGCGATGATCGTCAATCCGATGATGACTCCCAGCCAGATCGGCAATGGCGGCCCGGAAGGCGCTTTCGTGACGCAATTGCTCGTGCGCGAGGGCGAGATAGGCTCAAACCTGCTGCCGATCCCCGAAGGTGTCCCCTACGATGTCGCGGCAATGTGCGAGCCGTTGGCGGTTGCCATGCACGGGGTCAATCGCGCCCAGGCCAAGGCGGGGCAGAAGGTCGTCGTGTTCGGGTGCGGGCCGATCGGGCTGGGCATGGTGCTTTGGCTTGTCGACCGTGGTGTCGAGGAAGTGATCGCGGTCGATCTTGCCGATGAGCGGCTGGAGCGGGCGCGTGCGCTCGGCGCGAAATACACGATCAACCCCTCGCGCGAGAATCTGCGCGAAAAGGTCATGGAATATCACGGGAAAGGCGCGGACATGATGGGGCGGCCCATGGCCGATACCGACGCATTCCTCGATGCCGCGGGCGCACCGCAAATCATTCCCGATGCGATCAGGATGGCCAAGACGCACGCGCGGATCGTTATGACCGCGGTCTATCACGGCGACATAGCCATGCCGCTGGGTGAAATGCTGACCAGCGAAGTAGAGATCACCAGCGCCATGGGCTATCCCACCGAAATGCCCGAGGTCGTGGCGGCGATGCCGCGCCTCAAGGACAAGATCGCTTCGATGATCAGCCACCGCATCGCCTTCGAGGACGTGCTCGATGGCCTGAAAATCGCCGGCACGCCGCAATCGGCCAAGGTGATGGTTGAGTTCGGAGGCTAGCTGACCATGGCCGAAGCCAAGCAGCCCGCTCTCGCCGATCTGGTGCTGGCCAACAAGAGCCAGACCGAGGCCGAGAAGGTCACCGATTTCATCTGGATGGTGCACGATTCGTCGAATGCCTATCTCGTCACTACCGACGACGGCGACGTGATGGTCAACACCGGCTTTTCGCCCAATGCCGAGAAGAACGTAACCCTGATGGCACCGCGTCGCACCGGGCCGCTGCGCTATATCGTGCTGACGCAGAGCCATGCGGACCACTTCGGCGGGCTGAAGGCATTCCGCGAGGCCGATACCAAGGTCGTCGGCGGACCGGGGTTCGAACAGGCCTTGTTCGACATGATGGACCTTCAACCGTTTTTCGGCCCGCGCACGCGCAAGCTGTGGGGCGCGGTGCTGGGCAACAATGCCCGTCCGCCCGATCCCGGCCCGATCGAGCCCGATATCTTCGTCGACCGCGAGCTGACGCTGGAAGTGGGGCAGCGCACGTTTCAGCTTATCTGGGCACCTGAAGGCGAAACGGTCGATAACCTGATCGTCTGGATGCCCAAGGAGAAGGTCGCCTTCATCGGCAATGTCCACGGGCCGGTCTGGCTGTCGTTCCCGTTTCTCAACACCCTGCGCGGCGACAAACCGCGACTGGTGCAGAATTACCTGAAGGCCATGCGCAGGATCCGCGATCTTGGCGCGGAATTGCTGATTACCGGGCACGGGCAGCCAATAGTGGGAGCCGATCAAGTCCGCGCTGACCTCACCAAGATGATCGATGCGGTCGAATGGACGCGCAACTACACGCTCGAAGGCATGAAGGCGGGCAAGGACGTCCATACCTTGATGCGCGAGGTGAAATTGCCTGATGACCTCGCCATCGGTGAATTTCACGGCAAGGTGAGCTGGGGCGTGAAGTCGATCTGGCGCGAATATGCGGGCTGGTTCCATTACGAGGATGGCACCACCGAACTGTTCGGGGTGCCGCGTCGTTCCGTCCATGCAGACATCGCCGAACTGGCGGGCGGTGCGGGCAAGCTGGCGTCGCGGGCGCGGCAGCGGCTCGATGCCGGGCAGCCACTAGAGGCACTGCATCTTGTCGAGATCGCCCTCAATGCCGATCCGAAAGACCGCACCTCGCTCGAAGTCAAACGCGATGCCAGCGCGCTGCTGCTGGAACGTTCGGGTGGGCAGAACCTCAGCGAGACGATGTGGCTGCGCTCCGAGAT
>JAGREJ010000010.1:0-570 GCA_020446595.1 Novosphingobium sp.
CGATCCGGTCGGCCAGGTGATCGATACGGCGACGCGCCCCAATGGCATGGCGCTTTCACGCGTGCGCGTGCCGATCGGACTGATCGGCATCATTTACGAAAGCCGGCCCAACGTCACGGTCGATGCTGCCGCCCTGTGCCTGCGCTCGGGCAATGCGACTTTGCTGCGCGGAGGCAGCGAGGCGGTTCATTCCAACAGGGCGCTGCACGCGGCCTTTGCCGAAGGCATCGCGGCTTGCGGCCTGCCTGCCGAAGCCGTGCAGCTGATGCCAACGCAGGATCGCGCGGCGGTCGGTGCAATGCTGGGCGCGGCGGGCGTGATCGACATGATCGTGCCGCGCGGCGGCAAGAGCCTGGTCGAGCGTGTGCAGAACGATGCGCGCGTGCCGGTGCTCGCCCATCTCGACGGCATCTGCCACACCTATGTGCATTCCTCGGCCGATCCGGACATGGCGCGCGACATCGCGCTCAATGCCAAGATGCGGCGCACCGGCATCTGCGGGGCCATGGAAACGCTGCTGATCGATGCGCGCTTCGGCTCGGGCGCGCAGGTCGCGGGCGCGCTCATCGA
>JAGREJ010000010.1:699-10982 GCA_020446595.1 Novosphingobium sp.
GACGAGGCCCTGGCGCACATCGCCCGGCACAGCTCGGGACATACCGATGCGATAGTGGCGGGCGACGAGGCTGCCGCTGAGCGGTTCCTGACCGAAGTCGACAGCGCCATTGTCATGGTCAACGCGTCCAGCCAGTTCGCCGATGGCGGCGAATTCGGGCTCGGCGCGGAAATCGGGATCGCCACGGGTCGGTTGCATGCGCGCGGGCCGGTCGCCCTCGAAGGGCTGACGACCTACAAGTGGCTGGTGCGCGGCACCGGTCAATTGCGGCCCTGACCGGCGCTTCCTCCCCTCGCCGCCGCCGCATCGGTCTGCTCGGCGGCAGTTTCAATCCGGCGCACGGCGGCCATCGGCGCATTTCGCTGTTCGCCATGCGTGCGCTTGGCCTCGACGAGGTGTGGTGGCTGGTCTCTCCCGGCAATCCCCTGAAAGAACGCCGCGACATGGCACCGCTTGCGGCCCGTTTCGCTTCGGCCAGAGTGCAGGCGCGGCGGGCTCCGATCCGCGTTACCGCGATCGAACGCGAGCTGGGCACCCGCTACACGATCGATACGCTGCGCGCGCTTGCGCGGCGCTGGCCGAAGCGGGAATTCGTGTGGCTGATGGGGTCCGACAATCTTGCGCAATTCCACCTCTGGAAGGACTGGCGCGACGTGGCCCGGCGCATGCCGATTGCAGTGATCGCCAGACCGGGTTATGATGCAGCCGCTATCGCGAGCCCCGCGATGGTCTGGCTCAGGCGATACCGGATCCCCGCAGCCAGCATGAGGAAACCGGGAAAATGGAGCGCGCCTGCCCTGGTGCTCTTGCGTTTCGACCCCGACAAACGCTCGGCGACGCAGCTTCGCCGCAACGATCCTGACTGGGCCAGCCGCATTTCGACCGGTCACTACAGGGACGATCTGACCCACCGGCTCATCCCGGTCGCACCGGATTTCGGGGAGCAACGGTGAACCTGCCGCCACTGAATCCGGCAGACAGCCCTTTTTCCACAACCATGTTTGCACGTCGGCGGGCGTTAACGCGCCTGTTCCGGCGCGCCCCAAAGGAGAGATCCAGATCCAGATGAACCAGGCTCAAACCCGGTCGGCCAGAACCGCCGCCGTTCCCGCCCCGGCAGGCTCGCAGCCGCTGCTCGCCATGGTGCTGGACTCGCTGGAAGACGATCAGGCGCAGGACGTCGTTTCGATCCCGCTGGAAGGTAAATCGAGCATTGCCGACCACATGATCGTCGCGTCGGGTCGCTCGTCGCGTCAGGTTACCGCCATCGCCCAGAAACTGGCCGAACGTATCAAGCAATCGGGTTTGGCGATGCCACGGCTGGAGGGACTGCCCGCCGCCGATTGGGTTGTCGTCGATGCTGGCGACGTGGTGGTGCACCTGTTCCGTCCGGAAGTGCGCAGCTTCTACAACCTCGAGCGCATGTGGGGTTTCGGCGACAGCGCGACCGGCACGGCCTGACCTGTTGGCCAGCCCGTCTGGCGTTGCGGCTCGACTGCCATGTTGCTCCATGTGATCGCGAGGGGGAAGATCGGTCGCTCGTCCGAGGCCGAGCTGGTCGATCGTTATGCGCGCCGCATTTCATGGCCGTTCCGGCACACCGAATTGCCGGACTCCGGCGGCAGGATACCAGCGGAAATGACGCCGTGTCGCACCGTGCTGCTCGACGAGCGCGGCGACCAGCTGACATCCGAGCAATTCGCGCAATGTTTGGGCAAATGGCGCGACGATGGCGTGCGCGAGGCGCGCTTCCTGATCGGAGCGGCCGATGGTCATGACGACGAAGCGCGCGCCGAGGCCGATCTGTTGATCGCCTTCGGGGCGATGACCTGGCCGCACCTCATGGCGCGCGCCATGCTTGCCGAACAGCTTTGGCGCGCCACGAGCATCCTTGCCGGACATCCCTATCACCGTTCCGGGTAGCGACATCGGCGCGCCGGGGCTAAGAGCGCGGACCATGAAGGCAGCGACGCGACTGGTGATTGCATGCATGATCGTCGCCGGAACGGTCGGCGGGGGGCTGCTTGCGCAGTCCAGCCTCTCTCCCGGCCTGCGATCGAGCAGCGATCCGGAGATTGCGCGTCGTGAACTGTCCCGTGCGATCAGGGACGGAAAGCGCGCGAAATACCGCGCCGAGAGGCTTGAGGAAGATGCGCGGCGCGCGACCCAGCGAGCGGAGCGCACGGCCGCACAGGCGGCATCGGTCGCCGCCCGTATCCAGGAAACCGAGGCGCGCATTTCCGCGCGCGAAGCGCAGGTCAGACTGATGGCGACGCGCCGCGTGCAATTGCAGGCCCGGTTGGCAAAGCAACAGGTGCCCTTGATCCGCCTCTCTGCGGCCCTGCAACGCCTGTCCCGCCGACCGCCTGCGATCGGCCTGCTGCGCCCCGGTTCGGTTCGCGATACGGTCTACCTGCGCGCCATGCTCGCCACCGTGCTTCCCCAGGTCGAGGCGAAGACAGCATCGGTGCGCAAGGAAATCTCCAGAATCCGCAAGCTCACGCAGGAAGAGAAAGGGGCCGCCGAAGCCCTGTCGCGAGAGCAGGTCCGGTTGCGCGAACGCCAGGGTCGATTGGCGGCGATAGAAACCGAACAGCGGCTGGATTTACGGCGTGTTTCCGGAATTGCCTCGCGCGAAAACGAGCGCGCGCTCGCGCTGGCCGAACGCGCCAAGGATCTTGAGGATCTGGTCGAGGTCGTCGACCGGCAGGGCAAGTTGCGGCGGGAACTCGCGGCGCTTCCCGGACCCTTGATGCGTCCGCCGCGCCCGCTCGAATCGCGGGTTGTCGGCGAAGGGGCTTCGGCATCCGCGCCGCGCGGCCTCACCGCCTATATCCTCCCGGTTGCGGGCCGACTGGTGACCGGTTTCGGCGAAGCAAGCGCCAGCGGGCGGCCATCGCGCGGCATCGTGCTTGCGGCCCGTGGCGGTGCGCAGGTTGTTGCACCGGCCGAAGGCACCGTCGCATTCGCCGGACCCTATCGAGGCTACGATCGTATCGTGATCGTCGAGCACGAGGGTGGCTGGACCTCGCTCGTCACCGGGCTTGCCCGGCTCGATGCGCAGGCGGGCGAGAAGCTCGTCGCCGGTTCGCCGCTGGGCGTGGTCAGCCTAGGGGAAGGTCTGGTGCGGCTGGAGCTGCGCAAGTCCGGAGAGCCCGTCAATCCGCTGCGCTACATGGGCGGAGCGTAACAAACCCGTGCCTTGCGCGCGGACATCTGGCGTTAAGAGCAAAGTGGCAATAGATTAGGCCTGACCATGAAAGGCAGAACGCGTCCCATGAACATCGCTTCCCTTGCCCGCGCATGTGCGCTCGTTTCGGTTGTGGCCCTGCTTCCGGCCACGACTGCCGGACTGGCCGCCGTGGACAGCCGTTCGGGCCTGCAGTTCACGAAGCTCGCGGCGATCTATCGTCTGGTGAAGGAAAATTACGTCGACAAGGTCGATGACGACAAACTGATGAACGGCGCGATCAACGGCATGCTCGCCAGTCTCGATCCGCATTCGAGTTATCTTGACGGCTCCTCGCTGCAGCGGCTCGAAACCATGATCGATGGCAACTATTCGGGCCTTGGCCTTTCGGTCCAGATGGAGGACGGCGCGGTCAAGGTGATTTCGCCGTTCCGAGGCAGTCCGGCGGAGAAGGCCGGGGTCAAGGCGGGCGACTATATCACGCACCTCGACGGCGTGCTTTATTTCGAGCGCGACATCGACGAGGCGGTGGGCAAGATGCGGGGTCCGGCGGGGACCACGATCCGCCTGACGATTTTCCGGCCCGGACGGGACGAACCGTTCGATGTGACCGTAACGCGCGGCGTGATCGAACTCGAACCGGTCACCTGGAAAGTGACCGATGCGGTCGGCGTCGTGTCGGTCAACGAGTTTTCGCGCGATGTCGGACGCGATGTTGCCGGAGCCATTCAGGAGATGCGCAAGCAGGCAGCCGCCACTGGCGGCCTGAAGGGTCTCGTGCTTGACCTGCGGTCCAATCCGGGCGGCTCGCTGGACGAGGCCGTGGCCCTGTCCGACCTGTTCGTGAGCAGCGGCGATATCGTCTCGCAGCGCGGACGGGTTGCCAGCGAGAATGAATATTACCGCGCCGAAACGATCTACAAGGGCGACATAGCCAGGGATCTGCCGCTCATCGTCCTGATCGACGCGGGCAGCGCATCGGCCTCTGAAATTGTCGCGGGCGCGCTGCAGGATCACCGCCGCGCCGTCATCATGGGCGAGCGCAGCTTCGGCAAGGGGTCGGTCCAGTCGCTGATCGGCCTCGATCGCACCAGCGCGATCAAGCTGACCACCGCGCGCTACTACACACCTTCGGGCCATTCGGTGCAGGAAGGCGGGATCGACCCCGATATTCGCGTCCCGCAGCTCTCCGACCCGGATGCGCGGCTTCGCTCGGAGCGGGCAGTGCGCGAGTCAGACCTGCGCGGCCATCTCATCAACGAGATCTCGCTTGACGACAAGAAGCTCGAGGCTGACCGCAAGGACGATCCGCGTTTCACCCAGAGCGCCGAGCGGCTCAAGGCAAAGGGCATCACCGACTTCCAGTTGCACTATGCCATAGAGACGCTGCGACGCGCCGATTCATCCACCGCGCTAGCCGCCCTGCGAAAATAAGGCGCGAAGCGAGTGGCGACCCCGTCCCTGGCTGTGCGGCTTGCCGGATTTGTGGCCCTCGGTGTTCCGTTGGCGCTGCTGGCCGGTGCCTATGTCTCGCAATATGTCTTCGGCCTCTATCCGTGCGAGATGTGCTGGTGGCAACGTTACCCGCATTTCATCGCGGTCGGGCTTGCGGCGCTCTCTTTCGTTCTCCCGGCGCGTCGCCTGCTTGTCGCGCTTGCAGCACTGGCAATCGCGGCGTCCGCCGCGATCGGCGCATTTCACGCCGGGGTCGAATATGGCTGGTGGCAGGGCCTGACAGCTTGCAGCACCACGGCCTCGGGGGAGGCCGGGAGCGACCCGCTCAAGGCCATCCTCGATGCGCCGCTGACGCGCTGCGATGTCGCGCCCTGGACGCTGGCTGGAATTTCGCTCGCTGGGTGGAATTTCCTGTTCTCGCTTGCCGGGGCATTCGCAGTGGCGTTGTTACTGGCGCGAAAGGAGGCTGAAGGGTCGTGAAGAATCCCGACACCGAGCGCATGTTGCGTGTCGATCAGGCAGGCGAATTCGGCGCGAAGCGGATCTACGAGGGCCAGCTTGCCGTGATGGGCAGCCGCGCGCCTAATGCGCAGGACATTGCGGGCATGGCGCGGCAGGAAGAAGCACACCTCGCAACCTTCGACGCGATGCTTGCGGCACGCGGGGTGCGGCCGACGTTGCTCCAGCCGCTGTGGTCGCGCGCCGGATACCTGCTGGGCGCGGCGACCGCGCTGATCGGCCCGGAGGCAGCCATGGCCTGCACAGTGGCGATCGAGGAGGAGATCGACAGGCATTACACGCGGCAACTGGATCAACTGGAGCGGAGCGGTTCCGACCCCGAACTCGAACAGCACGTCCGCACATTCCGCGATGACGAACGCGAGCACCGCGATACGGCGCTTGCCGCCGGGGCAGAGCGAGCACCTGCGCTGCCGGTGCTATCGGGCGCGATCCGGCTCGGTTGTCGGCTGGCGATCCGGCTTTCGGAGCGAATCTGACGCCGCAGCCGTCCACTTAAGCTATCATTCACGCCTGGGCCGCTCTATATCCGGTCCGCATGCAAGCCACCGAGCGCAAGGAGTTTCATCACGTGTCGCGCACCAATCTCGTCGCAGCTGTTCTTGGCCTGACATTTGCCACAGGCGCACTTGCGCCGTCGGTCGCGACTGCCCAGGACGGGGGCGAGACCATCAATGCGCTGATCGTTTACGGCGACGATCCCTGCCCGGTCTCGACCGGCGACCAGATCACCGTCTGCGCGCGCAAGGATGAATCGGAACGCTACCGCATCCCGGAAGTGCTGCGCGAGAGCGCCTCGCCGCAGAACGAGGCGTGGAACAACCGCGTCCTCGCCTACGAGACGGTGTTCGATTCGGGCACGCTGAGCTGCTCGCCGACCGGTCCCGGAGGCTGGACCGGCTGCACCCAGAACATGATCGACCAGGCCTATGCCGAGAAGCGCACCGATGCCTCGGTGCGGTTCGCGCAGCTTATCGAGGAAGAACGCGCCCGCCGTCTGGAGACGATCGACGAGGAAGCCGAAGCAACGCAGGCGGATGTCGAGGCGGCGGAAAAGGAATATTTCGAGGACAAGGCGGCGTCAGCGCCTGAGCCCGACCATTCCGGCCATTGAGCTCGGCGACGATAGCGCCCGTTAGAGGGCGCTGAAGCTCTTGTGCACCATGGCGAGATATTCGCGCATCCGGTCGGCTGTCGATTCGGTCAGGGCAATCAGGTCGCGTCGACGATCCTTCGGGTCTGTCCACCGCCGGAGCAGATTCGCATCGGTCATCTGCTTCACCCAGCGCAGGGCCGTACTCATCGGCACCGACGCGGCAATGCAGACGCTGGACACCGAAACCTGCTGACCTTCCAGCTTTGCGCGGGCCAGGTCCAGCAGGATGTCCCATGCCGGATCGGCAAAAATCTGGCTCGGAAAGAAGCGGTTGCGCAGCGAGCGGGCGCCGATGATGGCGCGCAGGGTCGCGGCGATTTCCTGCTCCGAAGCCTGACTGACGCCGTCGGAGTCTGGCTTGCCGGTTTCGAGCATCGCCATGAGCCGCCCGATCTGCTGACCGAAGTTCGAAAGCGTTGCGCCGTCGCTGGAACTGCGGCGGGCGCCAAGATAGCGATTGGCGCGGCGCAGGGCGAGCGACCACTTCTCGAAGTCGAGCGGCTTGCAGAGCAGATCGGCCGCCTCGGAATGGAGGCTGCGCATGGCAAGCTCGGTGGTCATGAGGTGCGTCGTTGCGACAAGGGCTAGCGGGCGCGACGGTCCGACCCGCTCGCGCGCTTCCTCGATCAGCATGAAGGCATCGACCAGCGGCATGTGGGCACAGGCGACGACGATCTCGATGCTCGGATCGCGCACCAGGAAATCCAGTGCTTCGCGCGCTGCCTGCACGCCGATGTGCGGATAGCTCAGATCGTCAAGCATGCCGCCGCACTGTTCGATGCAGCCGCGGTCGCTATCGACGATCAGCACTGTCGGTGTCTGCCCGACCGTCGGCAGGGGAACGGTGTTTGCTGGGAGTGGTTGGGCCAGGGCCTGGCTTGCCATTTTTCCGGTTCCTTCGCATTTCCCCGGCGGATCGTTACTTGCCGAAACCTTCCAGTCGCGTCGCGATCCAACCACTCACAGATCACGGCAGAATTGCCGCCATAATGGCGACAAGCTGGTCCGAATCGGTTTCTCCAAGCCGAGATTGCCCGCAGCTATAACGAGAAATATTCAGATTGCCACCGTGCTGGCAGGGTTATCTTCAAATTTGTGCAGAGGCCTTCCGGCGGACGCCTTGCCGGCACGGGCACTTGCCGCCTCGCGCGTCTCTGCCGGGCGCTACGGCCACCGCCCGCAGGCCGCGATCCGGAGCCTGCGTGTCATCCTTACCTACCCTTTAAGCCTTTGTAATCCATGCAGTGCCGTCGTCCCGGTTGCCGTGCTACCGGGCAGGGATAAATCGCAAGATGTCACGCACTGACCGGCAGGTCATTGCCCTCGGGCCACCTTGCGCGCACATCGGAGAAGAAGCCGCCAAATCGGTCCGGCAGAGTCATCGCGCGACCTCATCGCGGCAATCCCGCGAGCATGCCGCCAGCAAACTTGCGCTAAATGCTGCCAAAACAGAGGTAGTTCCGCGTGCAATCCGATAAGCAGGCGATATTTGCATGCACCAAATGCAAGTAAAAATTGCAGAGTATTCGAAGTGAGCGAACCCCGTGCCGCAAACCCGCACAATACGCCCGATACGGGTGAAGCCGATGCACGTCCGGCGGGCCAGGCTTCCGCTCGCACTGTCTCGAGCGAAGGGGCGCAGACCTGGCGCAACCTGCTCGAGCTCGATGCCAGCATCTTTGCCCTGCATGGCATCAGGCTGCTGACCCCGGAGGCGCGCGTGCTGATAAACCTCAAGCTGACCGGGTCAATGAATGTGACGACCGCGATGGATCTCGCGGGCGTTTCCTATCGAGGCTTCTATGCCGTTCTCGAGCGGCTGAAGCAGGCGGGCATGGTTGCACAGGTCAAGGACAGGGAAGACCAGCGCGTGCGCAACCTGCAACTCGATCCCTCCTCGCCCATACCCGCATCCGGGCTTTGAGCCGCACCAGCCGGACAATCAGGAACCGAACCTTGACTGGACCTAACGACAAGCTTCCCGAACGGCTTTTGCCAAAGGCATGCGCGCGCGCCGGGCTGGCGCTCGCCATTGGCCTGGCAGCGGCATCGGCGCCTGTGGCTACTTTCGCTGCGGAAGCCGAGCAACCGGTCCCGATGCGCGGAGCCAAGGTCACGGCCAAGGCCCGACAGGCGGCAGCCGAAGAAAAGGCCAGCGAGAAGGCCGAGAGCGCGGCGCGATCGGGCGAAGGCGTGATCGAGCCTCGCGTCACCATGTCGAGCGACACCTTCTACGGTCCACCGACGCCCAAGGCGCGCAAGGGCGAGATCGGAAATATCGAATGGACCGAACCGGCTGCATTCGTCCCTCCCGCGCTTGAGGAAGCGGTCAACATCGTTTCCGAGAAGTACCCTTCGCTGCTGTCGGCCAGGGCCGCGCTCAAGGCGGCGGCTTCGGACGTCAAGACGGCCAAGTGGCAGCGTTTCCCGACCCTGACGGGCAACCTGTCCTATCTCGACGACAATTCGAGCCCCGTGCCGCAGATAGTCGTCGAAGCTCCGATCTGGTCTGGCGGCAGGCTCTCGGCCAACATCAGGCGCGCAAAGGCGGGCGAAGACGCGTCGTCGGCGCAATATATCGAAACCGTGCTGGATCTGGCGACGCTGACCACGCAGACCTATTTCGAGATCGCCCGGCTGACCGAGCGCGAGAAGCTGCTCGAGAGCAGCCTGAAAGAACATGAGGCGCTGGTTGCAACGATGGAACGCCGCGTCGCCCAGGAAATCAGTCCGCTGGCCGATCTCGAGCTGGCGCGGTCGCGTGCCGCACAGATCGAGCAGGACTATACCAACACTATGTCGCAGCGCCGCTCCACACTCCGGTCGCTGGCCGAACTCATCGCCGATCCGACCTACGATCTCGGGCCGATTCCGCAGTACGATCCGGACGCGACGCTTGCGAACCGCGATGCCATCGAGGAGCAGGCCGTGGCCTATTCGCCGAGGCTTGAGCGCCTGCGCGCCGAAGCGGAGATTGCGAGAGCCGAACTAGCCGGCCGGAAAGCCGAGATCCTGCCATCGCTCAATGCGCAATACAGCTATGACAACGTCTTCGGCAGCCGCGTCGGGGTCGTGGTGCGCGCGCAGAACACGGGCCTGGCGCGCTTCACCGAAGTGAACAGCGCGCGGCTTCGCATCGACTCCTCGCTTGAAGCGATACGCGTCGAGGAGCAGCAATTGCGCCGCGACATCGAAAGTTCGCTGATCCAGTACGATGCGGCAAAGCGCCGCTCCGAGATTTCGCTGAGCGCCGCGGCCACGGCGGCGAGCGTCAGCGCCAGCTACACCCGGCAGTTCATCGCTGGTCGCCGTTCATGGCTCGATGTGATGAATGCCTTGCGCGAAGCGGTCACGGCCGAGATCGGCAGGTCCGATGCCGAAATGTCCGTCATGGCGACGGCGGCGCAACTGTTGCTGCGCAGCGGACGCTGGCGGCCCGTCTTCACGCAATCCGACGAAAACCGATACGAATTGGGGCAGTAGAGTGTCGAACCAAATCCTGACATCAATCGCCGATCTTGCCCGACTGCGGCGGATCGATCTGCGACCCGACTGGGCCGATTCGGCAAGCGAGCTGACCCACACCGACGGGGACGCGCTGGAATCCTATTGCAAGGCGATAGGCTGGCCCGCGCCGATGTCCTATTCCGACGATCCGCGCGCGCACGAATTTCCGCTTCTGGCATACCATCCGGAATACGGCTGGGGCGTGGCCGAGCGGCTCGGCGACGGGAACACCATGCTTGTCGTGCAGCACGGCATCAGCACAAGCTGGAACCATGCCGGGCAGGCCGAACTCTACGACCTGGCCATTCCGCTCCCGGCCGGCAAGCAGGTGTTCGAACGCTCGCTCGACGTGTTCCTTGCCTCGATCAAGCGGCGCAAGAGCCCGATCGTTCTCGCGGTTCTTGCCACTTTTGTCGTCAACTTCATCGCCTTGATTACATCGCTTTACACGATGCA
>JAGREJ010000010.1:11039-19323 GCA_020446595.1 Novosphingobium sp.
GGCGCGATCACCGCTCTGGCTTTCGACTACATCCTGCGCGTGGTGCGCGCCAACATGCTCGAACGCGAGGCGATCGAGATTGACACCGAGGTTTCCGAGTTCTTCTTCTCGCGCTCGTCCGATGTGCGGCTCGACGCAAGGCCGGCGGGCATCGGAACCATGGCGGCGCAGCTGCGCGGCCTCGAACAGGTCCGGCAGATGCTGTCGTCCAGCATGATCTTCGCGATGGCCGATCTGCCGTTCGCGCTGCTCTTCATTTTCGTGATCGCCCAGCTTGGCGGACCGCTGGCATTCATTCTCCTTATCGCGTTCCCGCTCGCGGTCGGCTTGGCCTTGCTGCTCGCGCACCTGATTCGCCGCGACACCGAACGGGCGCAGATTTCCGGCAACAGGAAGAATGGCCTGCTCGTCGAATCGCTCGACGCCGCCGAGACGATCAAGGCCAACCGGGGGCAATGGTATCTGTTGTCGCGCTGGAACACGCTGCTCGACGAGGTGCATGACGCCGAGTTGCCGGTCAGGAAGCTGCAGGCCCAGGCATCGTCCATTTTCAGCACCCTGCAACAGATCGCCTACATCTCGATGATCGCCTGGGGCGCGGTGCGCATCTACGATCAGCAAATGTCGATGGGTGCGCTGATCGCCTGCTCGATTCTCGCGGGACGCGTCAACGGGCCGCTGATTTCGCAACTGCCCGGACTGCTGGTTCAGTGGAGCTATTCGCGCTCATCGCTGAAATTGCTCGACGGGATTCTGGCCCTGCCGCCGGACAGGCCGGTAGGCATGGATCAGTTGCGTCCGAACCGGCTCGAGCCGCAGATCACGGTCAAGGACCTCAAGTTCGCCTATCAGGGCGGTCGCGCGGGCATCGTCGTGCCGACCCTGGACATTGCCGCGGGTGAGCGAGTCGGCATCATTGGCGGCGTCGGTTCCGGAAAGTCGACGCTTCTGAAGGTTCTTTCGGGCCTTTATGCTCCCGCCGAAGGCCAGGTGCTGATGAACAAACTGGACATGTCGCAGATCGCCGACGATGTCCTGCGCGAGCATATTGGCTATCTGCCCCAGGACTATCGCCTGGTGAACGGGACGCTGCGCGAAAACCTGCTACTCGGCCTGCCCGATCCTGGCGATGACCGGATCATGGAGGTCGCCCAGCAGACTGGCCTGGAGAAGCTGATAACCAGCAACGAGCGCGGTCTCGACCTCTTTATCAACGAAGGCGGTCGCGGACTTTCGGGCGGCCAGCGCGTGCTGACCGGACTGACCCGTTTGCTGCTGGCCAGGCCCAAGCTTCTGCTCCTCGACGAACCTACCGCCAACCTCGACGTCGAGACCGAGGCCCTTGTCCTGCGGGCGATTGTCGAGCAGCTCGATCCGGAGACGACGCTGATCCTGGTCACCCACAAGCTGCAGCTCACCAACCTCACGAATCGACTGATGATTGTCGCCAACGGGCAGATCGCCGTCGATGGTCCAACGGCGGAAGTGCTCAAGCAACTTACCGCGCCGGCGCAGCAGCCTGCGGAGGCAGCGGCGGCCGCACAGCCGCCCAAGACTGGCATCACCACCACCATAGGAGCCCGCACCCAATGAACTGGGCCCAATTCAGGAATCGCTGGCTGACCCAGGCGTCGCTGGTCATTTTTGGCATCATCACGTTCTTCGTCCTGGCGATCAGCTGGTCGCTGTGGGCCGAACTCGACCAGGTCAGCCGCGCTCCCGGACAGGTCATACCGACCGGCCGCATCCAGGTGATCCAGACGACCGAAGGCGGATCGATCCACAAGATCTTCGTGCGCGAAGGCGATAACGTGAAGGCCGGACAGGTTCTCATCCTCATCGACGACGTGAGACAGCGCGCCTCGGTAAGCGAGGCCGAGGGCAAGGTCGCGTCACTGATGTCGACCATGTCGCGAATCAATGCAGAGCTGTTTGATCGACCGCTTTCCTTTCCGCCCGAGGTTCGCGCCTGGCCGGACTTCGTCGCCAACCAGACATTGCTCTATACCAAGCGCCGCCAGGCCCTGCGTGATCAGGTTTCCGCTCTGCAGGAGATGCGTGGCTTGCTGAGGGAGGAACTCGACCTCAATCTGCCTCTGCTCAAGCAGGGCGACGTCGCCCGCGCCGATATCCTGCGCATGCAGCGCGGCGTTTCAGACATCGAGAGTCAGCTCGTCAATGTGCGCAACAGATATCTCCAGGAGCTCCAGGCCGAATATACCAAGACCGAAGAAGACCTCGTCACGGCGCGAGAGGTTCTCAACACCAGGCGCGAGAGCCTCAAGGATACGAAGATCAGGGCTCCGGTCGACGGAATCGTGCAGAACGTCAGGCTCACCACGATCGGGGGCGTCCTGCGCGCCGGCGACGAGGTGATGAGCATCGTCCCGACTGGCGACGAGCTGATTGTCGAGGCCAAGATGTCGCCGTCGGATATTGCCTATGTCCGTGTTGGCCAGACCGCTTCGGTGAAGTTCGACGCTTACGATGCCTCGATCTACGGCGGGGCGATCGGCGAAGTGATCTATGTCAGCGCGGATACCATCTCCGAGCAGACGCCACAGGGCACAACCAACTATTACAGGGTCCACATCGCGGTCGATACATCGCCGATGAAGCCGCATCTGAAGAACGAGAAGATCGAGATTCAACCCGGCATGACGGCAACGTCGGAAATCCAGACCGGACGCAATACCGTGTGGAAATATCTCACCAAACCGATCAACAAGACCATGAGTGAAGCCATGACCGAACGCTGATGCAACCGTCTGCCGAACTCTGAAGCAGGATTCGGCAGACGCACCGCAAAGAGCGTCTTTCGGCCCCATTGCACCCCCAAAAGGTGTGGCCGCGGTGCTGCATTGCGGAATCGGAAGTGCTTGAGGCGACTCGATTTCAACCTTTCGTTGACATCTTCAACCTAGGTCTTCATTCGCAAGCCTGCGCAAACACGAGAGACTCGCTGCCAGAGCCGACGCCGCCGAATTACTTCCAAATCGGCGGCGTTGTGGTTTTAATAGCTTTGGCAAAGTCTCGAAGGGCTTGTTAACGCACGAATGGCAGGGAGTGGATTTTTCCTGCACGGTTCCATGTTGGGGGATTAGATGAGCACTAAAGTCGTAACGGCGCCAGCGAGCCAAGCTAAGCGGCCTGTTCGCAGCGATAAACCGGCGCAGCAGGCTGAAAATACGCCCGCTGCCAATGAAGACGAAGCACGCCTGGCCGACGACTCTGAAGAAGAAGTCAGCGTCGCCTCGGTTCATGAGGAAGGCGAAGCGCCCGTCGAATCCGAAACCTCGATGGCTGGCGAATTCACGTTCGGTAGCGCACTCGCGGAAGCGGCTGCGGCATCGGGCTCGCTGATCACTGATGCTGAATCGGCCGATGAGGTCGGTTTTGGCGCGTTCGGCGATGACGACGGAAGCCTCCCGCTCCTGCTCGGCGCGATCGGCCTTGCTGCGCTCGGCCTGATCCTCATTGTCAGCGATGGCAATGGCGGCGACGACGACGTCGCGCCGGTCAACCAGCCCCCGTCAATCGTCGCCCCTCCGGCTGCGACTGGCGCTGAAGATGCGGAAAGCATTGCTGTTGGCACGCCGACGACTGCAGACCCCGATGGTGACACGGTCACCACGACGGCCACGGCAACCAACGGCACCGTGACGAAGAACGCGGATAATTCCTTCAGCTTCAAGCCGGCCGAGAACTTCAATGGTACCGCGACGATCACTTATACCGCGACCGACGGCACGGCTACCGCAACCGCCACGCAGACCGTCACGGTTTCGGCCGTCAACGATGCTCCGGTCCTCACGGTCCCGGCTATCCCTGCGGTTGATGAGAACTCGACTGAAGGCGTGACCTTCACGCCCACGGCGACCGACATCGATGGCGACACTGTCACGATCACGGCTTCGGTTGCCCCGGCCCAGGGCACGGTGGAAAAGAACGACGATGGTTCGTTCACGTTCAAGCCCGCTGCCAATTTCGACGGCACGGCTACCGTTCAGGTCACTGCGAATGACGGCACGATCTCGGTGGTTCAGAACGCGAACATTACCGTGAACAACGTCGGTCCGGTGACTGAAACCTTCTCGATCGATATCGGTACCGCCAATGTCGCGCAGACGAAGGATGCCGGAACGGCAAGCTTCAACTTCACCGACAACGCCGCCGCGACCAGCAACGTGAACATCACGAATTTCACGAGCGACGACAAGATCACGGTCACCGGCGCTGCAGCGAGCGATTACAACTTCGCCCGTTCGTTCGAGGACATCAACGATCTGCAGATCACCTACACGGACCCGGTTTCGGGCGCGACCAACATCATCGTCATTCAGGACATCCTGCCTGACACCGGTAGCGTCGCAAGTCTCGCAGCCTTGAACGCGACTGCGGGCTTCGCGGTTCTCACCTTCGCTTAAATTCAGGTCAAACAAACAAGACATCAGTATTCTTCTAGGGAGCACTTAAAATGGCAACGGCCCTTCTCTACATCCCAATTGGGACCCAAACCTACGGCCCAATTCCGGGCGGCCCGGACGTTACCGCGGCAATCGGCTCGAACCAGGCGGAAATCATCAAGATCGCCGCGAACGGCAACGTCACTGTTGACGGGTCGTTCGTGCGCGACAACGACTGCCTGGAAATTCTCGGGCTTTCGGGGGATTACCTGATCTCGGCGAACGTCGCCGGCATCACCCTCACCGGTAAGGCTGGAACGCCTTCTGCAGGCGCGCTCATCAAGATCCCGGCGTTCGACTCCGACGGCGGCATCAAGCTGACCTTCAACGACGTTGAGGCGGCACTTACCACGGCCGACGGTACCACGTTCGTTCTCGATGGTCCGAGCAACCAGACGATCACCGGCACCGAAGCCGCAGTCAACATTGGCGGCAGCGGCTCGGGCGGCGGCGGCGGCGGTGGTGGCACCCCCGGCGACACCATCCCGCTGACGGTCGCGGCCGACAACCTCACCGGCACCGGCAACGCCGACGTGTTCGAGGCGATCATCTCGGTCAACCAGAACGGCGAGCAGACCAACCAGCTTCAGAGCGGCGACCGCCTGAACGGCCTTGGCGGCTTCGACACGCTCGATGCCGAGGTTCAGGACGCTTCTGCGCTCAACGGTGCTCCGCGCTCGGAGATCATCCTGCGCACCAGCGACGTCGAGCATCTCAAGATCGAAGCCCAGCAGGCCGGTTCGTCGGGCGACGACGACGCCATCGAGCTCGATGCCGAAGACGCCTATGGCGTGGAAATGATTACCTCGTCGTTCTCGGACGCGAGCCTGATCGTCTACAACGTCAACACCATGGGTGATGGCGGCCCGAGCGATCCCAACAACGGTCTCGATAACGGTCGTCCGACCGCGTCGATCACGCTGTGCATGGATCACACCGCGCCGGAGAACGTCCTGTTCTGCGCTTCGGATTTCGAAGTCTATTTCGATGCCGACTACCTGATTCCGGGCCTGCCGACGGCGGAAACGACCATCCGTCTGCAGATGATGGACATCGATAACAACTTCCTCACTGGCCAGCCGCTGTTGACCAATCCGTATGACCGGCTCTTCGTCGATCTTCCGGGCGGCAACGCTGGCTTCGTCAATCCCGATGCCACCATTGTCATCCAGCCGGCCAGCTTCACCGACACCGGTATTGCTGCCTATCAGAAGCTCGCTGCCGCCATTCAGGCCGGCATCGACGCGAACGCGAACCTCGCGGGTTGGACTGCCAAGGTTGGCGATCCGTTCTCGGTCGTTGACCCTGATGGCGATCCGGGCGGTAACGCGCTGATCCAGGGCTGGGAAATCGAGATCACCGATCCCACCGGTACGGTGCTTACCTCCAACAACTTCGCCTTTGGCGCCAGCGGCAGCATCCCGCCGCAGACGGACTACCAGAAGGAAGTTCTGGTCGATCGTGGCGTGGAAACCGACCTCATCACGTCGCTCCTCTGCGTCGAGAAGGTTGGCCAGGGCGGCGACGGCGGCGATTTCATCGTCGGCTCGATGAGCACCTACGGTGTCGAACGCTTCATTCTCGAAATGAAGGGCAACGACGCTGGCGACAACGGCGTGAATGTCGATCAGGACAGCAGCATTGCCTCGCTCCAGACGACCAACAACGCTCTGCGCGAAGTCATCCTGTGGGCTGAAAGCGACGTCACTGCCGACATCGTGATCGGCAACAGCGTCACCGACGGTTATGTGCCCAATATCTACAATCATTACCTCGTCTCGTTCAACGAAGCGATGTCCTATGACGATGACTATTGCGGCCATCTCTATCCGGACGGCAATCCCTGCGATCTGACCGACAACCGGAACAACGCTCTTCGCGACGTGCAGCTCTTCACGGCTGCCGGTGCTCAGGGCCGTTCGGCGCTCAACTCCGAAGTCGATGTGACGCTCTATGCGCACCTTTCGGATGCGTTCACGTCGAAGTATCTCAACCTGATCGACGACCAGGCCAATGCGGCGGCGGACAATGTTCGGGCTGAATACCTGTTCTCGGGCGGCGACGATCACCTCAACATGAACGTCTCGAAGTCGAACTTCGCCTATCAGGGCGCGGCGACGCGGGAAGACTTCTACTTCTTCGCAAGCATGGGTGAAGGCGACGACGTCGTCGAATTCCAGATCGGCGACGGCTATTTCGGCGGGTACGATATCCAGCCCGGCGACATCGTTGATGCCGTGGAAGGAAGCCTCGAGCAGGTTCAGGGCGTGTTCAACGACTCGAGCCACTGGTACACCAACCACCTCGTCAACATGAATGCGATGATCGTGACCGGTGGCGGCAACGATTTCGTCCACACCTGGGGTTCGACCGCGGTCGATATTCAGGTCGGTGGCGGCAACGACATCGTCTTCACCGACAATTCCGGTGGCGGCTATGGTTCGATCACCAAGGAGAGCGATTACTACAGCAGTGATTTCAACTGCTGCCGCGCGACCTGGGTGTTCAATGCTCAGACCTACAAGAGCCCGGCTCAGGTCAACGATCTGCTGACCTTCGGCCACGCCCAGATCTCCAACGCGGTCAACGTGTCGATCTTCATCCACTATCAGGATCTGATCGTTCAGTGGGAAGTGGGTGATTCCTGGACCTCCGTGAACGGTGTGACCATCGATGACCTGACGATCAATCAGGCGATCAAGGATGCGATCAACAATCACGAGGCCCTGAGCAGCTTCCTCGTTGCCAAGGACGGCCCGGGACGGACCCTTATCGTTGAATCGAAGGTGGACGGCGAGCATTCCGTCACCGATTTCGGCTTCGTGATCGGTCGTCGCACCGTGGGCAAGTTCCCCGAATCGCTCGGTGGCACGGCTGTGGATCTCACGCCGCTTCAGGCTGCGAGCACCACGGCGAAGGAGTTCACTGACTACACGGCCGCGCAGCTTAACCCGCTTGGCTTCACGACCGCGGGAACCGCGTACTTCAGCAGCGACGATCTCGATCCGGGCGATGGCGCGCGTTGGGACTCGGAGTTTGGCTGGGACGGCGGCAAAGAGCTGTCGGGCGTTGACTCGGTCAACGTGAACAACAACCGTGTCTGGGGCAGCACCGGCAGCGACGACATTGCTCTGTCGAGCAATGCCTACAGCGTCGAGCACATTGTCATCAAGAAGGTCGAGACTGAAGTCTTCGCGAGCCAGGCCTCGCCGGACTACATCATGAACTTCACGGCGGCGATTGAAGATGCCTTCGTTCCTGCCAAGCAGGAATGCCAGGAAATCTGCCTGACCTATGACGTCGACAGCGGTGAGTTCCCTCCGGGTGACGTTGCCGAGCAACCGTTTGCGGTCGTGATTACGCTCGACAATGGCAGCGGCGGAACGATCGTTCGCACGGTCAACATCCCGGTGAATGCGACTGCAGCTCAGATGAACGAGGCCATCCGGGCGAACCTCGACGGTGTTTCGGTTGCCGGTGGCACTATCGAAGCTGTGATCGATGACAACGACACGCCCGCCGACTTCAGCGACGACTGTGTCACGATCGTCTACCCGACGGGTCGCGATTTCGATCTGGCTTCTGTCTCGATCGTGCCGACTGCTCCGACTGAAGTGCAGACCCTCACGGTTTCCGGTGGACCCAATCCGGTCGCCACGACTGTTGTGGTTACGCTGGATGGCTTCACTTCCGGACCGATTTCGGTCGCGGCGAATGCCACCAATGCACAGGTTGCATCGGCCATTGCGACGGCGATCGGCACCAGCGGCAGCTTGGTCAAGGCGACAGCCGCTGGAGATGTGGTTACGCTTCAGTAC
>JAGREJ010000010.1:19350-23714 GCA_020446595.1 Novosphingobium sp.
CACGAGCATTGCCGTTACCTCGGGCAACAACCTGATCGATATCACCGTCGCGGGAGGTACGTTCACTGCGTTCAATCCTGGTGTTGAAGCTGAAGCCTTCGACATCAAGGACGGTGCACCGGCGATTTACCCCTCGATCGGCTACGACATCTTTGATGTCCGCGACGTCGTGGGTAATCCGGGGCCGAAGTACTTCGAGAACACCGAGCAGGACAGCTCTGCCGGTGCCGAGTTCGCCGCGATCCAGAGACTTCTGGGTGCCAACGTGAACGGTGTCTCGATCATCGACACGCTCGATGGTGGTGCTGGTGAATTCGGTTACGTCAATGCGCCGACGACCGAACTCGCCCGGTTGCAGCAGATGGTTGCCGCCGCTGACGTGGCGCCGGCCGATACCACGGCACGGACCGATATCATCATCACGGTTCGGAACGACGGTGTGACCGATACCTCGGTCAACGGTTTGGCCAGCGGCAACGGCCAGACTGCAAACTGGTACCAGGTCAACGATCCGGTGGGTAATGGCAACGCCACGGTCACCTACATGGGGACCATGGTTCTGCTGGGCTACGACAGCTCGGCGGCCAACAAGGATCCGATTGGTGACTGGGACGCGATGACCGTCCGTAACTTCACCTATCAGACCGGCACCCAGCTGATGGATACCTACATTGGTGGTATCGTCTGATCTGACGAAGTTCGAAGAGAAAAGGAGGGGTCGCTCGAAAGAGCGGCCCCTTTTTTTCATGGCGCACTGGCGATGTTGCCCGGTCTTCGTGCGGACGGGTCATCAGCCAGAAACAAACATGTGCTAAACCGTCATCATTCAACGGCGAATCGCGATGGCGTTCAGACTATGAAACCGCTGCAATCAGAAGTGCTGCAAACCAGGCGGAGGAATCCACTGGATCTCCTCATGAGCTCAAGGCTTGGCAAGCTTTTCGGCAGGATCGGCCTGTCGCCTCGCAGTGCGTCGAACGAAAGCCTCCTCGATCTCGCGCAGGCCATGCTGTCCTTGCGCGGTCGTGCGTCCGGTCCGGCGCTCGCCTCGGCCTTTCTTGATCTCTACGAGGGAAGCGAAATCGGGGAACGACAAGCATTTCTCGCGTCGTTCCACGATCTTTACCCCCACGACGCGAGCGCAATCGACGCGGCCATACGAGAATGGCAATCCAGCCCCGGTTCGACGAGCGCCCGCGCGTTGAACGCCGCGACCGAGGCGCCAAGCGACAAGTTGATCCGCATCCTCAATCTGGCGCCAAACGGCACACGCCGTTTGCTTTCCATGCGCGAAGATCTGCTCGACATGGGAGAGCAGGCGCCGGGCACTCGCATGTTCGCGAGAGCCCTCGATCGCGCCTTTTCGGATTGGTTCAATGCCGGGTTTCTGGAACTTCGCCGCATCATGTGGGACTCGCCCGCCCGTCTGCTCGAACGGATTATCCACTATGAGGCCGTCCATGAGATTGATGGCTGGGACGATCTGCGCAACCGCGTCGAACCCCGCGACCGCCGTTGCTACGGCTTCTTCCATCCTCAAATGGTCGACGATCCGCTCATCTTTGTCGAAGTCGCACTGACCAGCGAGGTCCCCGGCAAGATACACGAGATCATCGCGAAGGAGCGCCAAGGCATCCTGCCTGCTGACGTGAGCTGCGCGATATTCTACTCCATATCGAACTGCCAGAAGGGCCTGCGCGGGATTCCCTTCGGGAACTATCTGATCAAGCGCGTCGTCGGCCTGCTTCAGGAGGAGCTGCCTCACCTCACGACGTTCGCCACCCTTTCACCCTTGCCGGGGTTTGCCAAATGGCTCGCGTCCGAGGGCAGGTCCGAAATGAGGGGAATGGCAGAGGCGGAACTCAAGACACTGGCTGCGCACTACCTCATCGAGGAAAAGCATCGCTCCGGCCTGCCGCTCGACTCGGTCGCCCGCTTCCATCTGGGCAACGGCGCGAGGCTGGAAGCGATCCACACGGGCGCCGATCTCTCCGCCAATGGCCAGGCTCAATCGCACGGTGTGATGGTCAATTATGTATACGATCTCAGTGAGATCGAAGCGAACCACTTTGCGCTGAACGAGCTGGGAACGGTCGCGGCGTCGCGATCCGTCCTTGCCCTTGCGACGGAGGCGAATGCTCTGGCAAGCTAACCAAGCTCTCGGGAAAAGACTGGTCCCACTAGTGACCCGAGAACGAAAGCAGACTGGTGACTTCGATACCTGATCGCCCTAGCCGCCTACGGCCGTCCAGGCCGGGCAGATCGATCACGAACAGCGCCTGATCCACAATTCCTCCCGCGCGTCGCACGAGCTGCAGGGCTGCCTCGGCGGTCCCACCCGTCGCTAGCAAATCGTCTATGAGGACCACATGATCGCCATCGCCAATAGCATCGGGGTCCAGTTCCAAGGTGTCTGTCCCATATTCCAGCGCGTAGTCGATCGCTAGCGCGGGCACGGGCAGTTTGCCGGACTTGCGAATTGGCACGAAGGGCAGTGACAGTTGCGAGGCCGCGGCGGCCCCGAAGATAAACCCCCTGGCCTCGATCCCGGCAATGGCCCTGGCGTTTGTCTTCCCAACCTGTGCAGCCAGCCACTCGACCGTCGCGGCGAACCCCTCGCCGTGCCCGATCAGCGTGGTCACGTCGCGGAACACGATCCCCGGTTTCGGAAAATCGGGGATCGAGCGCACGAGGGCCTTGATCGCTTCGGGTGTCACGATGGAATGCTCCAAATCGGGCGCAGGCTCCCGATTGCGGCGCCTACACGATTCAATGCGCTGCGCAGGCCCTCAAAGCAGAACGCCCCTGCCATCGTGTGGATGGAGGGGCGTTCAAGGTCTCGCATATCAACGGCTTGAAACGAAGGTCAGGCCTTCTTCTTCTTGTCGGCCCAGACATTCCTGAAGGCCAGGAAGCCCAGTATCGTGGCGAACAGGAGGAAGCCAAGCACCGGCCAGCCGACCTGGTTGCGCTTCTCGAGCTTGGGCTCAGCGGTCCAGACGAGGAATGCGGATACGTCCTTGGACATCTGGTCAACAGTCGCCTTCGTTCCATCGCTGTAGCTGACCTGACCTTCACCGGTCAGCGGCGGCGCCATGGCGAGGTTCAGGTTGGCGAAATAGGGGTTGTAATGCAGCCCCGTGCCCGGACGGTTCGCCTCCGGCAGGTTGGCCGGCGGGTTCTGGTAGCCGGTCAGGAGCGAATAGACATAGGCCGGACCATCGTGGCGGGCCTTGGTCATCAGCGAAAGATCGGGCGGAATGGCGTTATTGTTGGCGGCGCGCGCGGCGACGTCGTTCGCGAAGGGCTTGGGGAAGTAATCGGTCGACAAGCCGGGACGGGTGTTCACTTCGCCGGTTGCCGGATCGATGCCCGGCACCTGGAAGCCGGCTGCGATCGCCTTCACCTCGGCCTCGTTATAGCCAAGCGCGGCGAGATCGCGGAAGGCCACCAGTCGCAGGGAGTGACAGGCCGAGCAGACTTCCTTGTAAACCTGAAGGCCACGCTGAAGCTGTTGCCGGTCGAACTTGCCGAACGGCCCGTCGCTGGACAGCGCAAGATGCTTCGGGCTCTTGTGGAACTCATGTTCGACGGTGTGCGGAAGCTCGAAATTGAACAGCCCCACCAGCAGCGACCACAGGAGCGCCACGGTGAAGAACAGCCCGACGAGGATGGAGAGAATGCGTGCCATGTCTAACGTCTTTCCGTCTTGCTGCTCTCAGTCGGCCTTGCCGAGCTGGGCGTTATCGTCCGAGCCGAGAACCGCCTCGGTGATCGAGTAGGGCAGCGGCTCGGGCTTCTCGATCGCCGAGACGATCGGGAGGATGATGAGGAAGTGCGCGAAGTAGTAGAGCGCCGCGACCTGGCTGAGCACCACATAGGGCTCCTCCGCCGGTGCACCGCCGCAGTAGAACAGGACGACCATCGCGGGGATCAGGCCGAACCAGAAGAACTTGCGGTACAGCGGACGGTAGGATGCGGAACGCACCGGCGACTTGTCGAGCCAGGGCAGGAAGAACCACACCAGGATCGAGCCGAACATCGCCAGCACGCCCATCAGCTTCGCCGGGAAGAACAGGAAGTCCTGGGTGAAGGCGCGCAGGATCGCGTAGAACGGCCAGTAGTACCATTCGGGCACGATGTGTGCGGGCGTGCTCATCGGGTTCGCCGGAATGTAGTTGTCCGGGTGGCCGAGCATGTTGGGTGCAAAGAACACCATCGCGCTGAACAGCAAGAGGAACGCACCGAGCGTCCAGCCGTCCTTGGCGATGAAATAGGGGTAGAACGGGACCGTGTCGCTCTCGCTCTTGACCTCGACTCCGGTGGGGTTCGAGGAGCCCGGAATGTGCAGCGCCCAGATGTGC
>JAGREJ010000011.1:0-10019 GCA_020446595.1 Novosphingobium sp.
ATCGTGTTCGAGAGCGACCGGTCGGGATCGCAGCAGGTCTATGTGATGAACGCGGACGGTTCGAACCAGCGACGTATCTCTTTCGCGGGCGGGCGCGCGGCGACCCCCGAATGGAGCCCTCGTGGCGATCAGATCGCCTTCACCCACATGGGCGGCAATTTCCGCATCGCGGTGATGAGCCCCTCTGGCGGCGGCATGCGCTTCCTGACCGACAGCTGGCAGGACGAGGCGCCGACCTGGTCACCCAACGGACGCATCGTGCAGTTTTTCCGCACCACGCGCGGCAGCGGCACGGCGAGCATCTGGCAAGTCGATCTTACCGGTCGAAACGAACGCCGCCTGCCGACGCCTGTCGGCGCATCCGATCCGGCCTGGGGGCCGGTCAGACCATGAACCGCAATCAAGTTCCGAAATGTCCTTGTTTTCACAGGAGAATGCCATGACCACTGCTTCTCAATTCAAGCCCGCCCTGCTGCTTGTCGCCGGTTCGCTGGCGCTGTCGGCCTGTGCCTCGAAAGCGCCCAAGGAACTGCCGCCCGATCCGGTTCCGGTGACGACCAATTCCGGTGAGTCGCTTGGCCCGCGTCCGGGAAGCCAGGCCGATTTCGTTGCCTCGATGATGGGCGACGACACGATCTATTTCGATACCGACCGCTACAATATCGATTCAGTCGATGCCGCGGCGCTGGGCCGTCAGGCGGTATGGCTGGGCCGCTACCCGGCCAAGCGCATCACGATCGAGGGCCATGCCGACGAGCGTGGCACCCGCGATTACAACCTCGCGCTGGGCGAAAGGCGCGCCAATGCCGCCAAGAATCATCTTGCGAGCATCGGCATCGATCCTTCGCGGATCAGCACGGTCAGCTATGGCAAGGAACGGCCCGTGGCGCTGGGATCGGACGAATCGGCCTGGGCGCAGAACCGCCGCGCGGTGACCGTCACCCTGGACTGATTAGTTGGCAGAGAGGATCGAGACCCCTGTCGCCGCAATGCCGACAGGGGCCGAGTAGCCGGACTGCGCGCGCAGGGCTTCAGGCGTGAACTCGACACGCGTGGCACCCGGTCCGAACAGGACGAAGGCAGCCATCATCAGCACCGAAAACGCCGCCGAAACCGCCAGTCTGTCGCTCACGTCTCTTACCTTCTCTCGAATCGCTGCTAGCCCGATAAGCTAAGCCAGGTTAATATAACCTTGCTGTGCAGATATTGCAATGCAGCAACATATAAGGGTGAACGTTACGATTGAAAGGGCCTATAGCCGCCAAACCGGTTGCATTCGCAGCGAGCCAGGAACAAACCTTCAGGCATGAACCAAGGTCGCCGATCACTGGACTGGGGCTTTCCCCGTTGGCGTGGCTACGAGAGTGGCCGCGAAGCCGCGCAAATCCGCCTGTGCGACCGGGTAGGGTGTAACGAGCAGGGCGATTGCCCCGCGCCCAAATCGCCGAACAGCCCCGAACGCTGGTATTTCTGCCAGCAACACGCCGCCGAATACAATCGCGGGTGGGACTATTTCGCCGGGCTCGATGCCGAAGAGGCCGCCGAGCGCGAGGCGAACGAACGTTCCGAAAACGCGGGATACCGCGAATCGGCGCACTACGGCTGGGCCGGCTCTGGCGATGGCTCGCGCAGCGGTGACGAAATGCGCGCGCTGGAGCTTCTCGAACTCGATCCGGACGCAAGCTTCGAGGAAATAAGGAAAGCCTGGCGGACCAAGGCGAAGGAAGTCCATCCCGACGTGCGTCCGGGCGACGAGGATGCAGCCAAGGCGTTTCAGGCCCTGCAACTCGCCTACGAGGTGCTGCGCGCGGCGGAGGAACGCCGCGAATGGAAAGGCTAGAACCTTCGGTTGCTGCGGTGCTGTCGGCGCTGGGCGGCGATGCGAAACCGGTTACAGCCAGCGATGCCCGCAGCCAAGGCTGGCCCGGCAGCTACGCTCTTCTGATCGAGCTCGAGAGCGATCTTGCCGTGCGCTTTGCAGGGCATGAAGGCCGATTGGATGCGGGCTGGTATGCCTATGCCGGAAGCGCGCGCGGACCGGGCGGGGTCGGCGCGCGGATCGCGCGGCACCTGTCAGGCAGCAAGAAGCCGCATTGGCATGTCGATGCGTTGACGCTGGTGGCTCGCCGGATCGATGCGATTGCAACGCGCGACCTGAGCGAATGCGAGATTGCCGTGCGTCTGGCCGCGAGCAATTCCTTCGCGCACGTGCTGCCGGGTTTTGGCAGCAGCGATTGCCGGACCTGCGTGGCACATCTGCTCGCCTGGCAGAGCTGAAAGTTCAGGTCAGCGCGGCAATCGCCCAGACCCCGCCGACAATCAGGAACGCGCCCGCAACGTCGAGCAACAACCCTGCGCCAACCATGCGCGACAGCTTGATCCGCCCGGTCGACCAGGCGATGGCGTTGGGGCCGGTTCCCGCCGGGAGCATGAAGCCCCAGCTTGCCGCCAGCGCCGCCGGCATGGCGAGCAACACCGGCTCGACGCCCAGAGCGGCGATCAGCGCGGCAACCACCGGAATGATCGCGCTGGCCGTGGCGACATTGCTGGCGAACTCGGTCACCACAATGACCATGGCGACGATCGCGAGCGCCACCACGATCAGCGGCATCGCCGAAAGCGGCAGCAGCGAATTGCCGAGCCATTCGGCCAGGCCCGACGCGCCCATACCCGATGCCAGCGCCAGTCCGCCGCCGAACATCATGATGACGCCCCACGGAGCCTTGTCGGCCTCCTTCCAGGTGAGCAGCGGTCTTCCGGTGCCATCGGGGATCAGGAACAGCGCAAGGCCCGCCGCAACCGCAATGGTGCCGTCGGTCAGCGAATCGGGCGGCAGCAGCGGTTCAAGCAGCGGCGTTGCCATCCACAGGCCAAACGTGATCGCCACCAGCGGCACCAGCCGCTTTTCCGGCGCTGTCCACGCGGTTCCGCTGAACACCGCCGCGCGCGCCGCGCCCACATCGACCTTGTGGTTCGAGAGTTGCTGGAAGCGTGCGATGATTAAGGCTGCCAGCGGAATGCCGAGCAGCACCATCGGCACGCCGTAGAGGCTCCATTCGGCAAAGGTAATGCGCAGGCCCAGCATCTTGTCGAGCAGGCCGACAGCGATCGCGTTGGTCGGCGAGCCGACGATCGTGCCAAGGCCGCCGATCGAGGCGGCAAAGGCGATGCCGATCGGCAGGGCGCCTGCAATGCCTTCGAAATCGTCCTCGGCAAGCCCGCATCCGGCCATCACCGCGAGCGCCATGGGCATCATGATGAGCGCCGATGAGGTGTTGGAAATCGCCATCGACAGGATGCCGGTGGTCATCATGAAGGCGAGTAGCAGGCGCGTCGCGCCGCCCTTCGTGCCGACGCGATCGAGGATCACGACAGCCAGCCGCCGGTGCAGCCCCGTCCGCTCGATCGCGATGGCGATGAAGGCGCCGCCCAGAATCAGGAACAGGATCGGCGAATAATAGGCGGCCGCCGTGTCCTTTGCCGTCATCACGCCTGCGAATGGCAGCACGAGAAAGGGAAGCAGCGCGGTGGCGGTCAGCGGGATTGCTTCGGTCATCCACCAGGCCGCCATCCACACCACCAGCCCGGCGACGATCCACGCCTGCTGCGGCATACCGGCGGGCGCGGGCAGCACCAGCGTCGCCGCGAATGCCAGGAGGCCAACAATCAGGCCGATACGCTGTGGTGTCATTCCTCGTCCCCGTTGCGTTTCCACCTGGGTGTCTTAACCTCACCGAACATCGGCACAAGGCAGGAGGCAGCGGACATGGCTGATTCGCCAAAAAGCGGACGGGTGGTCGGCATCGGCGGCCTGTTCCTTCGCTCGACCGATCCGGACAAGCTTTCGGCCTGGTACCGGGATCATCTCGCAATCGATGCGACCGCGTCCGGCCAGGCCACGCCCGACGGCAAGTGGTCCTGGGCTCAGGAATCGGGCGATACCGTCTTTGCGATGTTCCCGCGCGACAGCGACTACTTCGCGCAGGACCGCCAGTTCATGCTCAACCTGCGCGTCGAGAGGCTCGACGCGTTGCTGGATCGTCTGGAGGCAGCAGGGATCGCTGCCACCCATCGCGAGGAAATGGACGGAGTAGGACGCTTCGCCCGCATCCAGGATCCCGAAGGAAATCCGATCGAACTGTGGGAGCCGCCAGTCGCCTGACGCGCGAGCCTACTTGGGCGCCAGCACCATCAGCATCTGGCGGCCTTCCATACGCGGATAGGCCTCGACCTTGGCGATTTCCTCGACATCGGTCTGCACCCGCCGCAGCAGGTTCATGCCCAGTTCCTGATGCGAAAGCTCGCGCCCGCGAAACCGCAGCGTGACCTTCACCTTGTCGCCATTGTCGATGAACTTGTGAACGTTGCGCATCTTCACGTCATAATCGTGCGTGTCGATGTTGGGCCGCATCTTCACTTCCTTGATGTCCTGCGTCTTCTGCGTCTTGCGCTGGGCATTGGCCTTCTTCTGCGCTTCGTAGCGGAACTTGCCGACATCGAGATACTTGCAGACCGGCGGGTCGGCATTGGGCGAGACTTCCACGAGATCGAGGCCAAGGTCTGCGGCCTGCTCGATGGCTTCCTGCGTATACATCACACCGATGTTTTCGCCGTTCTCGTCGATGACGCGGACCTTGTCGGCCTGAATCATGTCATTGTATCGTGGCCCGCTCTTGACGGGCGGCGCGAGTGAGCGCCGGGGTGGGGGTGCTATATGCGTTCTCCTGTGCAGTTCATGCCAAATTGCCTGGTCGGCCCTCCCGGTCCTTCCAGTGATTGCGCGCGTATCTACTGCGAATCGCTGCCGCGCGCAAAGCGGCAAATGGCATAGATGGGGTTAATCCGTCGATAGCAAGCAACGCGCTGGCGCTGTCAGGCGGCCTTTCGCCACAGCGGCAGTCGCACCATGCGGTTATCCAGCGGCACCAGGGCATCGACCTGCTGCGCTGGCTGTATAGCCCCTATCAGCGCGGAATCGGCCGCGTCCATGCCGCCGGTCAGTGCGCCGAAGGCCGGAAGCACGAGCCGCGAAGGCCCTTCGGCGCCTTCCGCGAGCACCGCGCAAGGGCGGGCCAGGCGTTGTCCCCTGGCCGTGACCGCGACCCTGGGATGGAAATGACCAGAGATTTCCGGCTCGCCGGTCGATCGCGAGGCGCAGTGACGCAGCACGATCCCGCCGATTTCCAGTTCATCGACCGCGCCCGCAGCGCCTTGCCCGTCGTGGTTTCCCGCGATCCATGTCCAATCCACTGTGCGGACCAGCGCATCGAGCATGCCGCGAGCATGGGGTTCGAGCCTCTCGAAACCGCCGTCGTCATGAAAACTGTCGCCCAGCGCAATGACTCGCCGCGCGCCGGTGCGCCGGATCAGGTCCGCGAGACGGGTCAGTGTCTCGCGGCTGTCGTATGGCGGCAGCATCTGCCCGGTTCCCGCGAAAAAGCTTGCCTTTTCGAGATGAAGGTCTGCCACCAGCAGCACTTCCATGCGCGGCCAATAGAGCGCGCGGCCCGGACTCAGGACCATCCGCTCACCTGAGAACGAAAAGGGAACCATTGCCTATCCATGGCGCAGGTTCGCTGCTTGTGCAAGATCAATGCAACAAGGCTGCATCGGGATAACAGCCGCCCCGCAATGCCCCCTCTTGCGCATTGCGTTGCGATCCTGCACCGACGAAAGAGCAGCCATGACCGACTGGACTTCCTACACCGCCCGCGCGCAGCACTGGTTCGAGAGCCTGCGCGATTCCATCTGCGCCGAATTCGAGGCTATCGAACGCGAAGCAGGCAGCCAGGCGAGCTTTGAATATACCCCCTGGCAGCGCAGTGCGGTGGAAGGCGAGGGCGAGGACACCGGCGGCGGCACGCGCGGCCTCATAAAAGGCAAGGTCTTCGAGAAGGCGGGTGTGAACGTTTCGACCGTGCACGGCGCTCTCTCGAAGGATTTTGCGGCCAGCATCAACGGCGCTTCCGCCGAGCAACGCGGATTCTCCGCTACCGGGATCAGTCTCGTCGCCCACATGGCCAACCCACATGTTCCGGCCGTCCACATGAACACGCGTTTTCTCACAACGACCAAGGCATGGTTCGGCGGCGGGGCGGATCTCAATCCGCCGTTGCCCTATGACGAGGACACCGCCGAATTTCATGCCGAGCTCAAGGCGGCCTGTGATGCCCACGACCCGGATTTCTACGAACGCTACAAGGCCTGGGCGGACGACTATTTCTACATCCCGCACCGCAAGGTGCATCGCGGCGTCGGCGGCATTTTCTACGATCACCTCGAATGTGCGGACGAGGCCGCGTGGGAGGAAAATTTCGCCTTCACCAAGGCCGTTGGCGAGGCGTTCCTTGCGGTCTTTCCGCGCATCGTGCGCCGCCGCATGGGCATGAGCTTCACCCCGGCGGAAAAGACGCAGCAACTCGAATGGCGCGGTCGTTACGCCGAATTCAACCTCGTCTACGATCGCGGGACCGCGTTCGGCCTGAAGACGGGCGGAAATATCGATGCAATCCTGATGAGCTTGCCGCCGGAGGCGGTGTGGACCTGAACCAAGCAGAGAGAGGAATACGGCAATGGAAGGCATGAGTGACATCGAGCGGCTGGTTGCGCTTGAGGAAATCCGGCTGCTGAAGGCGCGGCGCGATCAGGCGATCGATACCAAGAACTGGGAACTCTATCACTCACTGCACGCGCCCCACCATGTCTCGCACAACGAGGGCCTGCCGCGCTGGGAAGGGCCGGACGCGATGATCGCGGGAACGAAAGCCAGCCTGGAGGGCAAGGTTTCCTCGCACCACTCGCATACCCCGGACATCGTGTTCGAATCGCCGACCAAGGCCAAGGGCATCTGGGGCATGGAAGACCTGATCTTTGACGAGAAGACCAAGGAATTGCTGCTCCACGGCTTCGGCTTCTACCACGAGGAATACGAGAAGGTGGACGGCGTCTGGAAGTTCGTGTGGCGTCAGCTCAAACGCACCTTCGTGCTTACCCGAGAAGCGGGCAACCTTCCGGCGCAGACCGTCGCGCGATGAGCGGCATGACCGACGTGGAGCGCATGCTCGCGCTTGAGGATATCTTCCGGCTCAAGGGGCGGCGCGACCGCGCGCTCGATACCAAGGACTGGGACACCTACCTCGCGCTCCACGTTCCCGATCATGTCTCCGAAAACGAGGGCGAGGAGCCGCGCTGCGGCGCCAAGACCAATGTCGATGGCGTGGCGCGCATTCTGGAAGGAATTTCGACGGTCCACCACTGTCATACGCCCGAGATCACCTTCGAGAGCCCGACCACGGCGCGCGGCGTGTGGGGCATGGAAGACATCCTCGTCGATACGCAGACCAAGCGGCTACTGCTCCACGGCTTCGGATTCTACCACGAGCGTTACGAAAAGCGCGACGGCGAGTGGCTGTTCTGCTGGCGGCAACTGCGCCGGACCTTCGTGTTCGATTACCGATGAAATTGCGCCCGATGGAGGGGCGCAAGGCAAGAGGCCGCGAATTCGTTAACGCCCGTCAATCCTGACAATTTTCGGGATGTTAACGATCGCGAGCTAATCGCTTTCCTGTGAAAGACTTGTGGCGCCACCACGGCGCCCTTCAGCGCGATTTTCGCAGGGAGCAAAGTGAATGGCCCGCCTCTATATCAATCCCGGCAACACCACTTATGGGCCTGTTCCGGGTGGTGAATTGACCGAGATCGTCGGTTCCAACCAGGCCGAGCGGGTCTGGCTTGCGGGTAACGCCAACGCGATGCTCGACCCCTCGTGGGTTCGCGGCAACGATACGGCTGTGATCCTCGGTCTTTCGACCAATTACAGCATTTCCGCCACTGTCGCGGGCATCACCATCACTTCGGGCAATGGCGCGAACATCCGCATTCCCGCCTTCGGTACCGATGGCGGTCTGAAAATCCAGTTCAACGACGGATTTTTTCAGCTCGGCACCGACGACGGCGGCACGACCTTCACCCTGACCGGTGACAAGGGTGCGCAGGAGATCGGAAACACGCCCGCCATTATCGGTTCGGGCGGCACCGGGGGATCGGGCGACACCCAGTCGATCGACATCGGTACACTTTCGGTGGCGCGGATCGTTGATGCCAGTGGCGGCAATTTCACATTCACCGACAATTCCGCCGCCACGACCAATGTGCGCATCACCAACCTGTCTGCCGGCGATCTCATCGCCGTCAGCAACGCGGTCGCGAACGACTACAACTTTCAGCGCGACTTTGCCGACATCAACGACCTGCTCGTGACCTACACAGATCCGGAAACCGGCGCATCGAACATCATCACGATCGACGATTTTCTGCCTGACACCGGAGCGGTCAGTTCGCTGGCATCGGCCACGGCCACGGTCGGCTTCACCTTCATGACCTTCGCCTGAGGGCGAGTGTCATAGTCCCAGCCGCGCCTTGACCGCATAGACAATGTCTTCGCGGTCGCGGCGGGGCGAGGGGCCATCGCCTTCCTTGGGCATGTAGCGTCCCGCGTCGGAGCGGGTCCATTCGCGCACCGCCCAGCGTTCGACCACGCCCCAGCGGCCATCGCGCTTTTCCAGGTGATCGATATAGCGGAAACCCGAGGTGAAGTTGCGACGCGGGTCGTCGGCAGGCGAACCCCAGTGGATCGCGGTGCCATAGCTCTCGCTCACCGCCACCGTGCCATCGCCCTCGACGAAGTGGTTTCCGATCAGGTGCATGGTCCCGTCGAAATTGCGCAGCCCGACCAACACCCACTCGATGAATTCATCGATGGGTCCGGAAAACCCGGTGTGGTGGTCGATGCCGCCGGGATGATAGGCCGAACGTACAAGATCCATGTCGAGCCGGTCGATTCCCCTGCAATAGCGCAGCACGCATTGGTGAATTTCCCTGCGGTCCGTTTCGTCCATCTTCGCCTCCCGATCGCTCTCTCTATGCCCTTGACATACCTTTGCGATTGCATCGCAGCAAATTGATCCTCAAATTCAGACCATGCTGCGGCAATACGAACTCGTCGAGCGGGTGAAAGCCTATGACAGGGACGCGGATGAGGCGATCCTCAACCGTGCCTATGTCTATACGGTCCAGAAGCACGGCAGCCAGAAACGCGCCTCCGGCGATCCCTATTTCAGCCATCCCATCGAGGTCGCAGGCCTGATGACCGAGCTGAAGCTCGATCAGGAGACCATCGTTACGGCGCTTCTCCACGACACGGTCGAGGATACGCTGGCGACTATCGAGGAAGTGGAGGAGAATTTCGGGGGAGAGGTCGCCCGGCTGGTCGATGGCGTCACTAAGCTTTCCAAGATCGAGACGCTGACCGAGAACGAACGGGCGGCGGAAAACCTGCGCAAGCTGCTGCTGGCGATGAGCGAGGACATCCGCGTCCTGCTCGTCAAGCTGGCGGACCGGCTGCACAACATGCGCACGCTGCACTTCATCCGCAGTCCCGAAAAACGCCAGCGCATCGCCCGCGAGACGATGGAGATCTATGCACCGCTCGCCGAGCGCGTGGGCATGTACGAATACATGCGCGAAATGCAGCTCCTCGCCTTCGAGCAACTCGAACCCGAAGCCTATGCGACGATCACCGGTCGACTGGCCCAGATCCGCAGCCAGGAGGGCGGGCAGGTCGATGCCATCGCGCTCAAGATCAAGCAGGCGCTGGCCGAGGCCGGGCTTACGGTCGAAGTCTCGGGCCGCGAGAAGCATCCCTATTCAATCTGGCGCAAGATGACCGAGCGCCACGTTACTTTCGAGCAGATCACCGACATCATGGCCTTTCGCGTGCTCACCGAAAGCCCGGACGACTGCTACAAGGCGCTGGGTGTGCTGCATCAGAACTGGCAGATGATTCCGGGCCGCTTCAAGGATTACATCTCGACGCCAAAGGACAATGGCTATCGCTCGCTGCACACCGCGCTGATCTACCAGGATTCGATGCGCGTCGAGGTGCAGATCCGCACGCGCGACATGCACCAGACCAACGAGTTCGGCTATGCCGCGCACTGGGCCTACAAGCAGGGCGACAG
>JAGREJ010000011.1:10070-26196 GCA_020446595.1 Novosphingobium sp.
GTCGATGCCAGCCACGATGCCGAGGAACTGCTCGAGCACACCCGCCTCGCAATTTATCAGGATCGCATCTTCGCCTTCACGCCCAAAGGTGCGCTGCACCAGTTGCCCAAGGGATCGACGGCGGTCGATTTCGCCTATGCGGTCCACACCGATCTCGGCAATGCGGCGGTCGGCGCGAAGATCAACGGACGGCACATGCCGCTGCGTACCCAACTCGCCAACGGCGACGTGGTGGAGATCATCAAGGGATCGGCCACCGAACCGCGGCTGGCATGGCTGGGCTTCGTGGTCACGGGCAGGGCGCGCGCCGCCATTCGCCGCTCGGTGCGCGACAAGGAGCGGGAGGAAGTCGCCGCGCTTGGCGCCAAGCTGTTTGAGGATATTGCCACGCGACTGCCCGCACGCATCGGGCGCAAGGCGATCAAGGCGGCGCTGACCCGGCTCGGGCTCGAGGAAGAGGAAGACCTGATGTTCGCGATCGGCTCGGCCAAGCTGACCGATCGCGAGGTGATGGAGGCGCTTGTTCCCGGTAGCACCGCCGATCTGGCCGACGACGAGGAATGGGCCGCCAGCGAACAGGCGATCTCGATCCGCGGGCTGACGCCGGGAATGGGCTTCCAGCTTGCCGAATGCTGCCATCCGGTGCCGGGCGACCGTATCGTCGGCCTGCGCCGCAGGGGCAAGAAGGTCGAGGTGCACACCATCGACTGTCTCACGCTTGCCGATGGCGTGGACAAGGACTGGCTCGACCTGTCGTGGGGCGAGCGTTCCACCGGCGCGGTAGGGCGCCTGCGCGTGGTGCTCTATAACCGTCCCGGAACCCTTGCCGAGATCACGCGGATTTTCGCCGCCAACCACGCCAATGTCATCACGCTCGAAATGATCCAGCGCGACCAGAATTTCGGCACGTTCGAGGTCGATCTGGAGGTGGTCGATGTCGCGCATCTGGCGCGGATCACGGCCTCGCTGCGCGCCAGCGACGCGGTGGCGGAAGCGGAGCGGATTTAGGGGGAGATGGGTGCTCGCGCCGCTATGTCCACGGCGCGAATGCCGGCGCCGATGACCCCATCGCCTGGTTTATCGACGCCAACTGCTGGGCATCGAAAATCCAGCACCTGTTTGCGAACCAGCAGGGCTCAGTCGTGCTGGCGGCGGACATTTACGGCAATGCCCAGCGCATCTTTACCTATGACGAATACGGCGTGCCGACGACCGATGGCGGCACGGCAGCATTGACCCCTGCCAACGGCGCGCGCTTCGGCTATACCGGACAGATGTGGATCCCCGAACTGGGCATGTACCACTACAAGGCGCGGGTCTATTCGCCGACGCTGGGCCGGTTCCTGCAGACCGACCCGATCGGCTACGGCGACCAGATCAACCTCTATGGATATGTCGGGAGCGATCCCGTAAACAGAGCTGATCCGAGTGGACTGGCTCAAGTTTGCTCTGCAGGGACAGGTTCACGCATTCGCGTTTGTGTCACCGTTGATGGTGACGGCGATGGGGATGTTAAGGACAACGATCTCTCATCGCGACAGAAGAATAGGTTCGCCAGGGCTTTTCATGGAGCAATAGCCGCCAATGCCGGCAGAGACATCAGTGGGTTCGGAAAGGATGTTGTGGGTTCTGCTTCTGCTGGCGACAAGGCTATGACGCGAGTGACATCTCAATTCATTGGGGCAAGTGTTACTGGGAACGCGGCGAAGCTGTGGGCCAACGTCATGTACATCAAAGCAGATGCTCGCCGCTATACCGGTGAAGCTGCTGCCTACGAGAAAGCACTGGGCGCGCGGGGCGAGGATCTGGGTCGTGGGCGCATAGTTCTTGGAGGGCGTGTCGGCTATGTCCTTGGTGGCTATCCCTACGATTCTCCCAGCAACTTGGCCCGGTCATTGTTGCACGAGATGGGGCACACGCCAGTAGGTCGAGAGGATGGTTTCTACAGCCATGGAGCCGTGGACCGCAGGGCTAGAGAACTTCTCAGGTCGTATGGCCTCGATGGTGGCGGATGTTGGTCGACCTCTGTTCTTTCAACGAGCGGATTCCCAGGATGTTAAATCAACATCGTTCGGCGATCATCATTTCAATTATATTGGTGACTGCATCGTCCTGTAGCAATTCGAATGACGTATATAGATATTGTAGCTCCCACAGCGGGGCAGAATTTCTATTAGATTTCGAAGATAAGACTCTCCGCATGGGTTCAAGGGGGAGTTTGGATCAAGTGTACCCGATCATCTCTTGCGGTAAAGGGATTCGTTCTTGCTTCATGAGCGAAATTGACTTTCTAAATCCACACATTGAGAATGAGAGAGCGAATCCTAATCTCATATCTCAAAATCAAACCGAGCGGGGCATAGAAGTTGAATTGAGATATGAGAGAAAAATGACTAGATATGTCATGTCAAATAATCAAGACATGCCGAGTTATTTTATAATCACGACGGACGGGCAAAAAGATAAATTCACTCGATGTTGATCCGTTTTTCCGATATTTGAGAAATATGGTGGCAGTCCACTCAACTCCTAACACCTTTGCGTTTCCGTTTCTCTCCGCGCCTTCTACGCGAACTCTGTAACGCTTTTTGGGTGCGCGACCTCGATATTATCACAACAAGCTCGTCCTGGGCCTGACGAAGGGTGCCGCCCCTGTCCTACAGAGCTGCCGCCTGTTACAAACGCGGCGCTCCCTTTTTCGCCTCTGCCCCGCTCAGGAGATGTTTTGACACCATCGGCCCGCTCCGCTTAATTCCGGGGACAGTATACTTAATTCCCGTACTCTGCGCCTCCATTTCCTCTGCGGCGCCTCTGGGTGCGGACTCGCGCCGCCACGTTTCCTACACGCCTTCGGCCCGCTAGCTTGAGCGCTGCCCGCTCTTTCGCATCGTCAGTCCCCACCTTTCACCGCGCTGCGACAGCGCAGGCCGCATGGGCGCGCGTCGAGCTTCTTTCCTTTATCGCGAATACTGTCACTCTAAGGCCGCAAACCCGCACAATTCCCCGCCCCTCAAGGTGCGGACACCGCACCGGACACATGTCACTTGTGTCACCCTCGCGGGCGCGGGCTCTCCAGCCCGCAACGCGGTTCCCTCAACCGGACAAACGCGGTAATGTCCCGGACAACGAGAGGGAGAGCACCATGACCTATCTTCGCAATTGCTGGTATGTCGCCTGCATGTCGTCCGAACTGGCGGACGGGCCGCTGGCGCGCACGATCCTCGATGAAAAGCTGGTGATGTTCCGTGGCGAGGACGGCACGGCCGCTATCCTGCAAGACCGCTGCCCGCATCGGTTTGTGCGCCTCTCAAGCGGCAAGGTCGCTGGAAACGCAATCGAGTGCCCTTATCACGGACTGCGCTTCGATGGCTCTGGCGCCTGCGTCCACCAGCCGTTCGAGGACGGCGAACCCGCGCCACACAATCGCGTCCGTTCCTGGCCGGTGGTCGAGAAGGGTGGCCTCGTCTGGCTCTGGGCTGGCGAGGAGGCACTCGCCGATCCGGCGCTGATCCCGGCCTCGTTCGACGTGCTCGACGATCCGGAATTGAAGACCGTCCATGGCTATCTCCACATCGCGGGCAATTACCAGCTCATCAACGACAACCTGTTGGACCTGAGCCACGTCGATTTCATCCATCCCGATGCGCGACTGCCGGAAGGTTTCGGCACCTATGAGAACAAGGTGGAGCAAAGAGGCGATCAGGTCATAAGCTGGCTGTGGAAGCCAAACTCGACGCCCAATTTTCTCCAGGCTGCGTTGCGAGGCGGGCCCTCGCGAAAAGCCGATGTGTTCTCGCACATGGAATGGAACGCGCCTTCGCTGATGATGCTGCGCACCGGTCTGCAGGATCCGGGCGAGCCGGAGGGGAGCGACCTGAGGCTGCCTTCGGCGCAATTGCTGACGCCTGAGACAAAGACGTCGACGCACTATTTCTGGACAGTGAGTCGCGATCGCAAGATGGACGATGTGTCGATCGACGAAATGTACCTGAAAGGCCTGACTCATATTTTCTCGACGCAGGACGGCCCAATGATCGAGCAGGCGCAGGAGGCGATGGGCGATGAGACCGAGCTGTTCGCGCATCGCCCTGTCGTGCTGAGCAGCGACAATGCGGCGGTGCGGGCGCGGCGCATCCTGCAAAAGCTCATTCGCGAGGAAGAGAACGCGCGAGTGGGGACGCCGAGGGCGGCCTAGAGCTCCAGGCTGAGCGAGACCTCGTCGCCCTCCGCAAGGTCCTCGGCCTTGCGCACCGCGGCCTTGACCGGAAGCATCCAACCGGTCTCGCGCGCCGGAAATACCGAAGTCTGCCAGCTGGTTGTGCCGATGGTCGCGGTCACACGAAGCGAGCCGAAGCCGCGCGCCATGCCTTCGAGCCTCCGCATGAGCGCGGTGGCCGACAATGCTTCCGCCGCATCGCCGGTAATCGTCAGGAAGTGCCACGAGCCATTGCCGCCGCCGGTCCAGCGCCACAAAGTGCAGGTGCAGGCGATCTTTTCGGAAATGGGTGTTCTCCCGATTTGGCAGCGGAGCCTATCACATGCGGCGGGGATGTCTTGCCCTGACCACGCTTTCGCGCCATTCGGTCAGGCTGGAGAGAGGAGAGCCACTTGAGCGCCACAGACACCAGTGAGCCTATCGTCCTGATCGAACGCCATGGCAGGATCGCCACGCTCACGCTCAATCGCCCGGATCGTCTCAATGCGCTCAATAATGCGCTGCTCACAGGCTTGCGCGACAGCATGCAGGAACTGGCTGCCGACGACAGCGTGCACGCGGTCATCGTCACCGGCGCGGGGCGGGCGTTCTGCGCCGGGGCCGACCTGTCCGACATGTCGCAGGTCAACACGAAGGAGCTGAACGATCCGTCGCGGGCCAATACGCGAAACGTGTTCGATGAACTGGAGGAAGCGTTCGAGACCTTTCCCAAGCCTTTGATCGCTGCGGTCAACGGCCTTGGCGTGGGCTTTGGCTTCACTCTGCTGGGCTATTGCGACCATGTGTTCGTTGCCGAGACGGCGCGGCTGCGCACGCCGTTCAGCCAGCTTGGCCTGTGTCCCGAAGCCTCTGCCAGCTATACCTTCCCGATGCGCATGGGCTGGGCCGAGGCGAGCCGCGCGCTGCTGATGGGCGAATGGTTTACCGCATACGAAGTCGTCGCCTGCGGCCTGGCGAAGCAGGTCGTTTCGCCCGATGCCCTGCTGGAAGCCGCACGCGATTTCGCCCGCCGCTACGAGCAATGCCCTTTGCAGTCGCTCAAGGCCACCAAGGGACTGATGCTGGCTGCGCACCTCCCGCACATCCGGGCAGCGCGCGAGGCGGAGAACGCCAAGATGCGCGATCTGTTGGGCACCGAGGCCAACAAGCAGGCGCTGGCGGATTTCGCCAGCCGCGAACGCAAAGGCGCGAAGTGATGGACGTTCTCCATAACCTGCTCACTCCGGCACAGATGGTCGCCGATGCGCTCAGCACCAATCTCGAACGCCCGGTCATCATGCTCGAAGACGGCTCGGTGTTGACCGCGCGGGACATTCGCGATTCGATCAGCCGCTATTCGCAGCTCCTCGCGTCGCTCGATCCCAAGCCCTTTCGTGCGGCCCTGCTGACGAAGAACCGGCCCGAAGTGCCCGGTGTGCAGAACTCTTTCCGCTTTGCCGACATCGTATCGACCACGCTGCATCCGATGGGCTCGGTCGAGGACTACCTCTATGTGATCGAGCATGCGCGGGTCGATACGCTGATCTACGATGATGCCTTCGAGGAGACGGTGCGCGAGTTGAAGGCGCGTGCGCCCGGCCTGCGCAACCTGTTCGCCATCGGCGAGGCGGGGATCGGCCCATCGCTGACCGAAATGGCGAGCCGGTTCGAACCCGGTCCGCTGGTGGCGAAGTCCGGCAGGCCCGAGGACGTGATCGGCATTGCATTCACCGGCGGCACGACCGGCAAGCCCAAGGGCGTGCTCACGACCAATCGTTCCAGCGCGATGGTGACGCAGGTGCTCTTGTCGGAATTCGAATGGCCCGATGAAATCCGCCATCTGGTGTGTTCGCCATTGAGCCATGCCGGGGCGTCGGTGCTCACACCGATCCTGATAAAGGGCGGCTCGATGTTCGTGCTGCCCATGTTCAATCCGGTCTCGTTCATGGAGGCGATCGAGAAGCACCGCATCACCACCACGCTGATGGTTCCTACCATGGTGCTGGCGCTGATCGATCATCCGCGCTTTTCCGAGTTCGACCTGTCGAGCCTCGAATCGATCTATTACGGGGCCTCGGCCTTTCCGCCCTCACGCCTCAAGGAAGCCATCGAGAAACTCGGACCGATCTTCCTCCAGTTCTATGGCCAGTCCGAAGCCCCGCTTGCCATTACGATTCTCAAGAAGGGCGAGCATCTCGTGCACGATCCGCTGCGGCTGGCAAGCTGCGGCAGGCCGCATCCTTTCGTCAGCGTCGCGCTGCTCGATGACGACGGCAACGAAGTCCCCGACGGCGAACCGGGCGAAATCTGCGCGCGCGGGCCGCAAGTCATGGCGGGTTATCTCGACAAACCGGAGGAAACCGCCGAGGCGTTCAAGTATGACTGGCTTCACACCGGCGATGTAGCGATCCGCAATCCTGACGGGTTCCTGCGCATTGTCGATCGCAAGAAGGACATGATCGTATCGGGCGGTTTCAACGTGTTCGCGCGCGAGGTCGAGAACGTCATTGCCGCTCATCCCGGCGTCGCGCAGGTCGCGGTGATCGGGGTGCCGCACGAGAAATGGGGTGAGGCGGTTACGGCCGTGGTCGTCTCGGCTGGCGATGAAGCGCCCGATCCCGCCGAGCTGATCGCCATGGTGCGCGAGGAAAAGGGGCCGGTGCAGGCGCCAAAGGCGGTGCATTTCGTCGATTCGATCCCGCTCTCGGCGGTCGGCAAACCCGACAAGAAAGCGCTCAAGGCACAATTCGCGGGGGGTTAGGCCGGGGCGGTTTCCGGCTGGGCGGCGAGACGCGCCGCGATCCAAGCGCAGACGAACAATTGCATCTGGTGGAAGATCATCAGCGGCAGGATCACCATTCCCACTTGCGCAGGAGCGAACAGCGCGCCCGCCATTGGCACGCCTGTGACTAGGCTCTTCTGCGATCCGCAGAACAACAGCACGATCCTGTCTTCGCGCGGCATTGCCATGGCACGGGCCAGTGCCATGTCCGCCAGCATCACAAACGCAAGGATTGCCGCGCTCAGGGCGATCAGCAGGGCAAGGTCAGGTGCGTCGATACGTTGCCAGATCCCGCCCACCACTGCCGCGCTGAAGGCGGAATAGACCACCAGCAGGATTGCGCCGCGATCCACCGGCAGTAACAGTTTCTTGTTGCGCTCGACGAAGCTGCCGACCCAGGGACGCAGGAGATGACCCGCGATGAACGGGAGAAGCAACTGAACGGTGATGGTCTCGACCGCTTTCCAGTCGAAGCCCTCTGTTTGCTTTCCCGTCGTCATCAGCAAGCCGACCAGCAGCGGCGTGATGAGGATCCCGAGCAGGTTCGAAAGCGAGGCACTGCAAACTGCCGCTGCGACATTGCCCCGCGCCACGCTGACGAGCGCGATCGAGCTTTGCACGGTCGAGGGCAGAAGCGTGAGGAACAGCAGGCCCGAAACCAGTAGTGGATCGGTCCAGCCAATGGCCAGAGCCGCTGTCGCGAGGCCCAGCGCGGGAAACAGGCCGAAAGTGGTGCCCAAGGTTGCGAGATGCAGCTGCCAGTTGCCGAGCCCCTGAAGGATCGCCTCACGTGATAGCTTCGCACCGTGAAGGAAGAACAGCAGCACGATGGCCGCTTTCGAAAGCAGCCAGAACAAGTCGCCCGCGCTCCCTCGCGCCGGTAGCAGCGAAGCCACCACGACAGCCAGGGTCAGCCAGACCAGGAACGGATCTATTCTGGGGGTGAAGCGGGTGCGAGACATCGGGACGGATTTGGCGGCTGGCTTGCCCGGACGCAAGAGCATAGGATGCAGGAAAGGGCTGGGCCGGAGGAGAAGGGCAATGGCAGACGCACCGTTTCGCGAGGGACGCAGGATCGCTTTCCATGCAGCTGGAGAACCGCTTGAATTCCGCGAAGTCGAGATTCCCGCGCCAGAGCCGGGCGCTGTGCTTCTGCGTGTGGTCATTGGGGGAGTATGCGGAACCGACGCGCACCGGCTCAACGGCGATATTCCCGCGCCGCCCGTGCCGGTCGCCTTCGGGCACGAGGGCGTCGGCCGGATCGAGGCGCTGGGCGAGGGCGTGACCACCGATACCGCAGGCGAGCCGGTGGCGGTGGGTGATCTTGTCTACTTCTCACCGTCGAAGGTCGACGGATTCCCGGTCGCGGGCAGTGCAACGCCCGGCGATGACAACGCGCCCTGGCCGGTTCCCGCCGACCGGCCGAGCGTCGCGAGCTATCAGGACTGGGCCTGTCTGGCCAAGGGAGTGGGGTTCTTCCGCATTCCGGACGGCACGTCACCCGAAGCGGTGATTGCTTTCGGTTGCGCAATGCCGACCGCCATCGGCGGGATGACCCGACTCGGCGGCGTGAAACCGGGCCAGACCGTCGTCGTGCAGGGCTGCGGACCGGTCGGCCTTTCGGCAACGCTGCTAGCCGCGCTGGACGGACCGGGCCAGTTGATCGTCATCGGCGCGCCCGATGACCGGCTGCGCGTTGCCGAGAGACTGGGGGCGACCACGGTCCTGCCGCTCGAATCGACCACGCGCGAGGAACGCGCGGCGAAAATCTCGGAACTGACCGGAGGCCGCATGGCAGATGTGGTCATAGAGGCGACCGGCAAGATCGGGGCATTCGACGAGGGCATGTCATTGCTGGCAATCGAAGGCCGCTATCTCGTGCTCGGCATCTACTCGGGGCCGCCCATGGCCGAGCTTAACGTCGTGCGCATGGTGAACTTCAGCCAGCAGATCATCGGCAATCTCGGTGCGGCGCGCATCGAGGACATGAAGACCGTGGTCGAACTGGCGCGTGACCATGGCGAACGGCTGGGCTTTGCCGATCTCATCACCCATCGTTTTCCGCTGGCGCAGGCGGCAGATGCGATCAGGGCAGTCGGGTCCGGAACCGCCATCAAGGCCGTGGTGCTGCCCGAGACGGGCTGATGTTCAGATTCCGTTCGCATCGAGCGAAGTCGAGATGCCTGACCGTCGTGTCTCGACTGCGCTCGACACGAACGGAGTTGGCAAAAGGATCAGCCTATCATGCCTGCGTCACGCCGCCATCGACCGGGAGCAGCACGCCGTTGATATAGGCCGCTGCGGGAGAGAGCAGGAACAGCACGGCATGCGCCATGTCTTCGGGATAGCCGAGCCTTCCCACCGGAACGCGCGAAACCATATCCTGCATTTCCGGCATGGCCAGCATCGGCTCGATTCGGGGCGTGATGGTAATCCCCGGCGCGACCGCATTGACGCGCGGCTTGCCGTCGTAGCGGGTCGCCTGATGCCGGGTGAGGCCTGCGATCCCGGCCTTGGCGGTGGGATAGAAGGCGGACACGGTCTTGCCACTGCCTTGCAGGTTGCCGGCGATCGAGCTGATGTTGACCATGCTCGAGGCTACGTCGCTGCAACGCTCAAGCCATGTCCGTGCAACGCATTCCATCGAGCCCACCGCGTCGAGAAGATGACCGGCGAACGGCCCCTGCGAAACGCTGCGCGGCCCGGCGTTGTTGACGAGCAAAGGGCAGGGGCCGAGCGCCAGCGTCTCGTCCCATGCGCGCACAACCTGCGCCTCGTCGAAGACATCGACCGTGACCGCAAGGGCAGTGCCGCCGTTCGAGGCGATCTCATTGACGGTCGTCTGCGCGCCGGGAGCGTCCATGTCCCACACCGCCACGGCAAGGCCGGACTTCGCCGCGCCAAGCGCGCAGGCCTTGCCGATACCGCTCGCCGCCCCCGTAACAACGACAAGATCGCCCGGCGTAAAGCCCAGCCCGCTCATGTCATAGAGCGGGCCATGACGCGCGCCGGAGTATCCTTCGCTCATGCCCAGGCGTTGACGATGTCGTCGACAGTCGAGAGTGTGGTGATGAAGGACAGCGTGTTACGGATCACCGGCTGCGCATATTCGCTGGGAAAGCCCGATACCGCGTCGCGCGGGACGATGACGGTGTAGTTGCTGTTCACCGCCTCGATGCACATGCCGAGGATCGCCACATTGAGCGACACGCCGCCGACGATCACGGTGTCGATGCCCTTGTTGCGCAGGCGGCGGTCGAGCTGGTTGTCCGCCATGGGATGCAGACCGTGGACACGCACCGAAGTGAGGTCGCCGTCTTCCCAGACTTCGGGGCAGGGGGTGTCGCCATCGGGATTGTGGGTTCTGCCGCCCGCAGAGGGACCGGCACCGCCAGTGTAGAGGCGGCAGTTGGTACCCGCGCCCCAGCGGCCCGGCGAAGTATCGGCGAGGCAATGGACCACCGGTGCGCCCTGCGCTCGCGCGGCCTTGGCAAGCTTCGCACAATTGGCGATTACGCCGGTTTCCTCGGCGCCTGTCGCCAGCGGACTGCCCGTGGCGAGATCGCCGATGATGCCGCGCTGGACCTCGGAAAACAGTACGGCGACCTTTCCCGGCTTGAGCAGCGGCGCAATATCGAATGGCATTTCAGGTTTCTCCCGGCTTCGTCGGCTTAATCGAATAGCGCGAAATAGCGCGTTTCCAGGCTGATGCGCGGCACCGGCTTGGCCTGCGTTTCATCCTCGATGGCCACGTGCAACGTCTTGAAACCATCGCCAAGCGCCGAATCGAAGCCGATGAAGACCAGCAACTCCTGTTGCGTCATGTCGGGGAAATACCACCAGTCGTGCCGGGGGCTGTAGCGTGCGCCGCTCGACTGGTAGGTCACGTCGCGCTCGGGCGTCTTCATGTGATAGTCGATGGGTACGATGTCCGCGACGGAGACTGTGCGTCCGTCGCACATCGCCAAGGGGAAATCCTGAGGCGGCGGGCTGAGCACGTGCCAGCACTGATACATGACATAGCGGCTGTAGGGCGCGGGCTCGAACTGGTTGAGTTCCAGCGTCTCGGCAAGCTGAACCTGTGATTCCTGCGTGTCGTAATCGACATGCGGCCAGCCCGCGGGTGTCATCGCCTTGTCGTTTCTGAGGGCCGCGCTGTAACGCACGGTCGAGGCGTGCAGCGGCAAAACGTCGCGCGCGCCGCTCAGGCGAGAGATGAGCGGGATGGTTTCGGCCCAGTAGGCGCGCAGGGCATCGCTCTGGTTGAGCAGGCCGTTGGGTTCGAGCAGTTCGCCCAGCCGGTCGCGAACCGTGGCACTGGGGTGCGCGATCAGTTGGAAGCCCTCCTGATCGATGGACGGCACCTGCCCATCGGCGCGCCCGTTGCGAATGCGCGTCGGGCGCCTGTCGAACAATTCGTCGCCAAGGATGCGCGCGGTGAACTCGACGTGCAGGCCGTCGAGATCTCCGCGCAGATAGGGAAGCGAGGCAGTCAGATCGCTGTGCGCTTGTGCTTCGGCTTCCATCAGAGCCTCCTCTGCCTAGGTTACTACCAGATCTTCCTCGAAGTAAGGACGCATGCCGTCATCGGTTTCGGCGGGCGCGTCGCCTGCCGGATCGTTCAGCCAGCGCCACATGCGCCGGTAATCGACAGGTCCGTTCACCGACGAGCGCCCGCCGTTCTGATAGTAGCTGTTCGCGCGTGGATCGAGGTAGACCATGCCTTCCTCCGACTTGTCGAGAATGTCGGCGAAGCGCCAATAGGCATCGTGCGTTACATCGACGCTGGCCTGACCGTTCTCGATCAGTCCCGCGATCGCGCGCAGGGAGAATTGAGCGGTCACCTCGAGCAGATTGACCACGCTGAACCCGCCGAAGTTGTTTGAATTCGGTCCATAGATCATGAACAGGTTGGGAAAATCCGGAACCATTACGCCAAGATAAGCGCGCGGCCCGTCCTTCTCCCAGATTTTTTCGATGCGTTCGCCGCTCTTGCCGCGCACTTCCATCGGCCAGAGGTATTCGTTCGCCCGGAAGCCGGTAGCGAAAACGATGACATCGAGATCGTAGCTCTTGCCGCCGGCTTCGATGCCCGACGGGGTAATCCGGTCAATGCTATCGCTTACCAGTTCGACGTCTCCGCGCGCCAGCGCGTCGAGCACGCTCTCGTGGGTATCGACCCGGATCGGGCGCGAGGCCATCGGCGGGAAGTTGGGGATCATGCGCGGGATCAGATCCGGGCGCGACTCCAGCTTGCGGGACACGAAGGCCACACATGCATCGCGCAGGGCTTTGTTCACCGGGCTGACGGCATACGGATCCTTGAAATTCGGATCGACCTTCAGCGCACCCCCGTCGTCCGATGGAGCAACCAGAGACGTCACGCGAAACCGCACGAAATTGGCGTGAAAAGGGAAATTGCGATCGAGCCAGAGCGTCTGTTCCGGTAACTTCTTCAGGTAGCTGAGATCTTCGTAGAGCCAGTTGGCCTGCCGCTGAAAAAGGAAGGTCTCTGACGCCATGCTGCCGATGACCGGCGCGGTCTGATAACCTGACGCGCCCGAGCCGACGATGGCGACCCTTTTGCCGGTAATGTCGAGGTCGTCTGGCCAGGCGGCGCTGTGGCAGAGCGTGCCGGAAAAGCTGTCCATGCCTTCGATGTCCGGCATCTGCGGACGCGACAGGAAACCGACACAGGAAATGACGGCGTTGAATTGTTGCTCGGTCGCGCCCGACGGTCCCTGGATGCCGAGTTTCCAGACCTTGGCCTCGTCGTCCCATGTCATTTTCAGGACTTCGGTATTGAATTCGATGTTATCGCGGATTTCAAAATTGTCCGCTACCCATTTGAAATATTTGAGATTTACGTCGCGGGGCGAATAGCCCCAGTTGAACGGATAGTCATAGGCGAACAGGTGGGTGTAGCCGCGGCTCGGCGTATCGACACGCGCGCCGGGATAGCGGTTTTCATACCACGAACCACCGACTTCCGGGTTCTTCTCGAACACCGTGAAGGGGATGCCTGCACGCTTCAGCTGGACGGCGGTGTTGAGACCGGAAATTCCGGTGCCGATCACCGCGACCCGGAAATTCTTGGCGGCGTCTGGCGTCTTGCCGCCCGACCATTTGACCCCGCGCGCCCAGCGATCGAGCGCGGTTTCCTCTTGCCAGATATCGAAATCCTTCTCGGGAATTGGCTGCCCGGCAGTGAGTGACAGGCTGGTACGCAAACGCTCGACCGGCCCGATGTCGATGTCGCCCGCGCCGCTGTCGCGGTACGCCTTGAGAAAATCGGCAGCCTTCTTGCGAATCAGCTTCTCGTCTTCGGGATCGGCCAATTCGCTGCCGACCACGAATTTGGCGGCGGCGCCCGGCTTCATGTCGATCACGCTCTCGTCGCCGGTCAACTGGTAGAGCAGTCCGCGCAGCACCATCGGCGAGGCATATTGCATCGCGTCCTCGATAGTTGCGTCGCTGGCGGCAAGGAGTTCGCTTCGATCCGTCATTTCAGTCCTGTCCCTTGGTGTTTCGATTGAGCTTACAGAAAATGCTGGCCGAGGATACTTGGTCAAATCGGTTCGAGCAGTTCGGTAAGCCCCTTGATGTAATAGGAGCCGGGCACCGCAATCAGATACCCTTGATGGCAGGTGTGCTTATGGAGCACACGCAACAGTTTCTCGTCCAGATCGATTGCTCCCGCCAGAATGGCTCCTTCGAGCAGACGGTTCGCCTCTCCGACGGAGTCAACCTTGCGTCCCAGCAGCCGCTCGGCATCGGCAAGATAGGCCGCGTCGAACGCCTCGCCATATTTGCTCAGCATGTCGAGATGGTCGGCGATGCTGCGCTGCACTCGGCGGTGATAGGCACCGATCTCACCGCCGGGTTCGTCCGCATCGAGCGCGGCCTTGAGGGCAAAGATCGCCTCGCTTGAAGCGGTTGCGGCAGGTTCGGGCCATTCCGGCATGGTCAGGGCCACGTCCATGCATTCGCCGATTGCTTCGAGCGCCTGCTTCAGTTCCCAGATTACCCAGCTCTGGTATTCGACATAGTCGGCATTGGGCGATGGGGCGGCAAGGAACTGCTCCATGCAGATGGCCGAGGCTAGCGCGCCCGAAAGTGAGAAGGCCGCGGTGTGGAAGCGAACCGTGTCGAGATCGACCTTGCGGCCCGAAGCCTCTTCATAGAGCCTGTAAAAGTCTGGCAGGTGGCCCAGATCCTCCCACTGGCCCCTGATCCGCATGGCAGCCAGATCCATCATCGGATCGCTGAGCGCGCTTAGCTCGAAATCCATCATCGCGGTCAGCTGGTCGTCCTCGAAAATGAATTGCCCGGCATCGCAAGCGATTGGGCGGGCAGGTTCGCTCGCGGGCGGGGCATTGCGCAAGACCCATTGCGACGCGAATTCCAGACCGGGGTCGGGCCGTGTGCGGCGCGCGGCGTAATTGTCGTAGAAGTCCTGAAACAGCGAGAGGGTCACCGCGCGCGGTTCTTTGGGCAGGTCGAGGCCTGCATCGGCAAAGTCTTGCGTATCGAGACTGTGCATCAAGCTCATCTGCTCGGCGAGCTGGCGCAGCACAGACTGGCGGTGCGCTTCGTTCTGGCAGGTTCCCAGATTGGGCGCGCCCGGAACACGCGCCATCACCGTTCCCGGCAAATCGTCGATGAACCCGTGGATTTTCGGAACGCGCACGCCGCCCTTTTCAAGCAGTTCGTGAATCGCGTGCTCGCGTCGCAGTCCATAGGGCAGGAAGTTCTCGGTGCGCTCGCCGCGAACGTAGCATTCGAGTTGATCGCCCTGGCGCTCGGCATCGACATGCCAAGCCGGGCGCCAGCGGCCCTGACGTTCGATGCGTGTAACCCGTGCGCCAAGCTCCCGCTCGAACCAGCCTGCGATCAGGGCTTCGCTCTCCTCGTCAGTCAACTTGCCTCTCCCAAGGCTGGTATCAGGCGCGCTTCGGACCCTTCGGCACCTCGCGGAACGGCACGCCCTTGTCGCCCGATGCCTCACGCGGCATGCCGAGGATACGCTCGGCCACGACATTGCGCGAAATTTCGGTGGTGCCGCCGCCGATGCATGAAATCTGGCGCATGAGGAAGTTCATGCCCACTGCATCGGTCGCGGCCTCCTCCTCTTCGTCCCAGACGCTCGCCCCGGAGCCTGCAAGCTCGAAGGCGATGGTCGAACGGCGCACACTGGCCGTGCCGCGAAACAGCCGGTCGATCGCCGACATGTCCTTGTTGGCCTTGGTCGCGGCTTCGGCGATGCGGCCCTGCAGGGCGCGGGTGACGATGCCGAGTTCGCGGTGCTCGCCGATCAGCTCGCGCGCCGAAGGATCGTCGATCAGGCCCGACTTGCGGGCGATGGCGACCGGCGAGTCCTCGTGCCCCGCGCTGAGGGTCATGCCAGACGGGTAGGTCACATAGGGCGAATTGTGCCCCATGCGCTCGTGGAACATCCAGCGGGTGCCAATAGTCCAGCCGGCATCAATCTCACCGACGCGATCGCTGTCGGGGATGCGTACGTCGGTGAAGAATTCCTGGCACGCTTCGGACTCGCCGTTGAGGCGCACGATCCGCTGGATATCGACGCCCGGCGCCCGGAGATCGACGAGGAAGACGGTCATGCCCACGTGCTTGGGCACGTCCCAGTTGGTGCGCGCCAGAATGATGCCCCAGTCCGCCCACCAGGCGCGCGAGGTCCAGACTTTCGAGCCATTCAGCACCCAGTGGTCGCCGTCACGCACCGCCGAAGTGGTGATGCCCGCAACGTCCGATCCGCCGCCCGGTTCGGACAGCAACTGGACCCAGACTTCATCGCCCTTGAGGATTGCGGGCAGGTGCGCGGCCTTCTGTTCCGCCGTGCAGAATTCGAGGATCGTCGAGGCGCAAGGATTGAAGGTAGGAACGGCGAAGCGCGAAGGATACTCGTGGCCCGACAGTTCTTCGTTGAAAGCGCGGTTATGCTCGGGCGTGAGGCCTAGGCCGCCGTATTCCTTCGGCATGCAGATTCCGGCAAAGCCGCCGTCGAAAATCTTGCGCTGCAGGGCGCGGTCGCGCGCGACAGCGACGAGTTCCTCCTCGTCGTCCTTGCAATGTTGCGTCCGGTCGAACGGCTGCAACGGTCCGAGATTGGCATTGATCCATTCGCG
>JAGREJ010000121.1:0-6425 GCA_020446595.1 Novosphingobium sp.
CCCCACCCGCCCTTCTCGACATTGGCGAAAGGGCGGCGATAGGCTGCATTGCTGGTGACGTAGATGATCGTCCCGCCGCCCTGCGCGATCATGGCGGGGAGGAACACATGGTTGAGCACAAAGGGAGCCAGTCCGTTCGCCCTGACATGCCGCTCCAGCACCTCGACCGGCGTATCGAGCGTGAAGTCCTTGAGACCGGGGCCGATATAACGGCCATTGTGGACGACCAGATCGATGCGGCCCCATTGCTCGAGCGTGGCGTGCGCGGCGACTTCCAGACTCGCGAGATTGAGCAGATCGGCTGGCAGGACCAGAGCTTGCGCTCCCAGTGCCGCGATTTCGCTCGCGGTGGTGGTGAGGCTGCCGGGTAAAGGCGCGGTCTGCGAGCGTTTCACTGTCGAGGAATGTTCGCGCTCCTCGCCTTCGGTCAGCGAACGCGCGGTGATCGCGACATCGTAACCGCCGCGTGCCAGCCTGAGCGCGATCGCCTTGCCGATGCCGCGGCTCGCGCCAGTCACGAAGGCCGTCTTGCGCGCCATTCTCCCTCTCCTCAATCCATGTGCTTCAAGCCGACCCGCAGGTAGTCCCAGCCAGTTATCAGAGTGAGGATCGCGGCGGCCCAAAGCGTCGTCAGGCCAACCGTGTGCGGCAGGTTGATCGGCCCGAGACCGAGATCGACGATCCACCACGGCGTGGCCTTGCCCAGGATCAGCGCGCCCAGCGAGATCATCTGAAATGCGGTCTTCCATTTGGCCAGCCGCGAAACCGGCATCGAAACCCGCAGCGGCCCAAGAAATTCGCGCAGGCCCGAAACCGCGATTTCACGCACCAGGATAATCAGCCCTGCGATCACATGGGCCTCGCCGACATAGGGTCCGCGCAGCACGCCTTGCGCGGTCAGCACAAGGATCACGGCGGCGACCATGATTTTGTCGGCAATCGGATCGAGAAATATGCCCAGCTTCGAAACGGTACCGCGCGCCCGCGCGAGGTAGCCGTCGAAGTAGTCCGTCACGCCCATCAGGCAGTAGATCACGAAAGCGATCGCATAGCCCAGTTCCCATGTGGGCCACCACAGGAACACTGCCAGCAGCGGGACGGTCACGATCCGCGACAGCGTGAGAATGTTGGGCAGCGTCAGCATGGCGCGGGTTTCATAGCGGCGATACGTTCGCGGAAAAAGGTGCGCGTGTCTTTTACGCTCGATACTTACTCGTTAAGGCTGCGCGCCAGAGAGGACCGCCGCGCATGACGACATCGACCGCACTGTTAAAATCGCCGCGCTTCCTGCCCCTTTTCGTGACCCAGCTACTCGGTGCGTTCAACGACAACCTGTTCAAGAACGCCATGGTGCTGTTCGTGGTCTATTCGGTCTACAGTTCGGAGGCCGAGGAGGCCCGGTTCAGCGCCATCGCGTCGGCAATTTTCGTCATTCCCTTTTTCCTGCTGTCCGCGCTGGCAGGCCAGCTTGCCGACATGCGCGACAAGGCCAGGATCATCCGCATGGTCAAGCTGTGCGAGATCGGCATCATGCTGGTTGGCGGGGCGGGCCTGTTCCTTGCCTGGCAAGGTCAGGCAATCGAGAATCTGGCGATTCCCCTGATGCTGCTGGCGCTGTTTGCCATGGGTGTGCATTCCACATTCTTCGGCCCGATCAAATACGCGATCCTGCCCCAGCACCTTGAAAGCGAACAGGTGCTCTCCGGCACCGGACTGGTCGAGGCGGGAACCTATATCGCGATTCTGGCCGGAACCATTCTGGCCGGCTGGATTTCGGTCGAGTTCGCCGCCTTCGGCGTCATCATTGTCGCCGTCATCGGCTATGTGGCCGGCAGGCAGGTGCCTCCCGCGCCGCCGCTCATCACGCCCGAGCCGCTCGATTTTCACGTGATCCGCGCCTCATGGACACTCGTCGCGCGCACCATGGCCGACCGCAGGGTCTATCTGGCGATCATGGCGATCAGCTTTTTCTGGACGATTGGTGCGATCCTTTTCATCCAGTTCCCGCCCCTCGCCAAGAACGTGCTGGCGGCGAGCAAGGAAGTCGCGAGCCTGTTCCTCGTCATGTTTTCGGTGGGCGTGGCGATCGGATCGGTGGCGATCAACATGCTGCTAAAGGGCAAGGTGTCGGCGCGCTATTCGCCAGCGGCGGTCATCGCGATGGCCATATTCATCGTCCTGTTCCAGATCCTGTGCCGGGTCTGGAGCCAGCAGACCGGCCCCGGTCTGATGGACGTCGCGACGTTCATCAGCCATCCGCTCGCGGACCTGCTGCTGTTGCTGCTGCTGCTCATCGCCGTTGCGGGCGGCATGTTCGTCGTCCCGCTCTATGCCTTCCTGACGACCTTCGTCGAAAAGTCGCAGACGGCGCGGACGATTGCCGCAAACAACATCGTCAATTCCGGAGCAATGGTGATCGGCTCGCTTATCGCGGTGGGAATGTCGGCGATCGGCATCCCGATTATCGAACAGCTATTGTTCGTCGCCGTCATGTGCCTGGGCGCGGCGTGGCTCGGTCGCCTGCTGTGGCTGGCGGAAAGAGCGGCGGTTCCCGCCTGAGTCTCAGCCGATGAAGACGGAGACGACCACGAAAGTGGCAATAAAGGCCGTTGCGAAATCGCGCGCATCCTGACCAGTGAAGAGCGGCCAGGCCGAACTGGGCCGAGGCATTGGCACAGCTTGCGGCAAACTTGCACGGAACGGATGGCGGGCGGCCTCGTTGGTGAGGACGAGTGAACGGCGTCTCCTGATCATGGGCAGCGCGTTAACCGCCTGTTTACCCTTGCGAAAGGTGCACTTCCCCACATTCCCGTTGCGGGACACACCGCGCCGCAAAAGTTATCGCGCGGGGGCGGTCAGACCTGCTTCATCTTCGACAGAGCGAGAATGTGCTTCCATTCGTCGGCGGCAACCGGCGCGACGGACAGACGCGACTGCCTTATCAACTCCATCTGCGCGAGCGCGGGATCGGCCTTGATTTCCTTCAGCGTTACCGGCCGCGCCAGCTTCTTCACCGGCTTGACCTTTACGGCCGCCCATTTGCCGGTCGGATCGGTCGGATCGGTAATGCCCGCCTTGCTGATGCGCACGACGCCAACGATCTCCTTGCCGATATTCGAATGATAGAAGAACGCCTCGTCCCCCACTTTCATCGTTGCGAGATTGATTTTCGCCGTATGGTTGCGCACCCCGTCCCAGGTGCCTTCGCCTTCGGCGACGAGGTCGTCCCAGCTATAGGCATCGGGTTCGGATTTCATTAGCCAGTATTTCTTGCTCATCGCTCGCCTTTGCCTGATTGTGCGGTGAACCTCATCCATAGCCCTGTTGCGGAGTCGCTGCCAACGTGTCCAACTTCGCTATCCCCGTCCTGAGCCTTGCCGATGAACCGGATCGGCTTTCCGGACGGCTCGACCAAAGCTTCAGGCAGTACGGCTTCGCCATGGTGCGCGACCACGGCATCGATCCGGCGCTGATCGCGCGCGGGTGGCAGCTTGCAAAGGACTTCTTTGCCCAGCCCGAGGCGGAAAAGCGGCTTTACCACGATCCGCATGGCGGCGGCGCAAGGGGCTACACCCCGTTCGGCACCGAAATCGCAAAGGATGCGGAAGTCCACGATCTCAAGGAATTCTGGCATGTCGGGCGCGACCTTCCGCAGGGCCATGCCTCCGACAATTCGATGCCGCCAAACGTGTGGCCCGACCGTCCGGCAGGTTTCCGCGAGACCTTTAGCGAACTGTTCGCCGAGTTCGACCGCGTCGGCGAACTGCTGCTGCGCCGGATTGCTGTCGGACTCGGACTTGCCGAGGACTGGTTCGACCGCGCAGCCGGTGGCGGCAACTCGGTGCTCCGGCTCGCCCACTATCCGCCGCTGGCCGGCGATCCCGGCGGTGCGTTGCGCGCCGGTCCGCATGAGGACATCAACCTGATTACGCTGCTGCTCGGCGCCGAGGAAGCGGGGCTCGAACTGCTCGGCAGCGATGGCCAGTGGCACGGCGTCAACCCGCCCGAGGGCGCGCTGGTGGTCAACATCGGCGACATGCTTCAGCGGCTGACCAATCACGTTCTGCCATCGACCACGCACCGCGTCCGCAATCCCGAAGGCGAACGCGCGCGGCACAGCCGCTATTCGATGCCGTTCTTCGTTCACCTGCGCAGCGAATTCGAGATCCGCACCCTGCCCGGTTGCAGCGATGCCCGAAATCCCGACCGTTACCCCGATCCCATAACCGCCGACGCCTTCCTGCAGGAACGCCTGCGCGAGATCGGTCTGGTCGGCTGAACACCCCGAATGGCGCGGCCGCGCGGGTTGGACCGGTTAACGCGAAGTAACCGAACGCTATGCGCTTTAACGCAAATTTCAGATCGATCGGCGATGATATGGGTTCGGATGCAACGGGGTTCCTGATCGCCGATGACAGCGCCAGACAACAAGGCGCGGGCCGCGCGCTCGCGAGGACGCATACGGACAGCAGAGCGCGACATTCTCGCGCTCGGCATTGCGGCTGCGGCGATCATCATGTTCGTCGGCACTGGCGGCGCCGTTGTGCCCAAGGTCATCGGTGCGATTTCCGGTTATGGCATCGGCCCCGACATCGCCCTGGTCAATGCCCTGCTGCTCAACGTGGCCCTCATCATCTTCGGATGGCGGCGCTATGACGAGCTTCGAACGGAAGTGGCGGAACGCCGCCGCGCCGAAGAGCATGCGCGCATGCTCGCCGAGACCGATCCACTGACCGGAACCCTCAACCGGCGCAGTTTCGGCTTCGCCATCGACGAACTTGTCGCCGCGACAGACAAGGGTGCGAGCAGCACTGCGATCATGATGATCGACCTCGACAACTTCAAGCAGATCAACGATCGCAGGGGCCACGGCATCGGCGACCTGATCCTCGTCGAATGCGCGGAGCGCCTCGCCCGCGCGCTACCTGCCGATGCGCTTTTGTCGAGGATCGGCGGCGACGAATTTGCCTGTGCGATGAATTTCGATCGTACCGGCCCCGAATCCATCGATCGGGTGGCCGCCAGTCTGATCGATGCGATCCGCGAACCCTTCATGGTTCAGGACCTTCGCATCGACATCACCGCCTCGATCGGCATAACCCGAGCCGACGTTCTGAAACCGGCCAAGAACGACAAGCTCGATGCGCAGCATATGCTCGATATGGCCGACGTCGCCATGTATCATGCCAAGCGCAACGGCCGGAACAGCTACTTCTGGTTCGAAGACTTCATGGCCGACGAAATGCGCTTTCGCGAGCGTATCGAGGCGGGCCTGCGTCAGGGGCTCGAGAACGGCGAGTTCGTCCCCTACTATGAGCGCCAGATCGACGTCTCGACCGGTGAAGTCACCGGCTTCGAGATGCTCGCGCGCTGGCAATCGCCGGAATTTGGCCTCCTGCTGCCGGACATGTTCATTCCCATCGCCGAAGAGATGGGGCTGATCTCGGACATATCCGAACAACTCATAGCCTCCGCGCTTGACGAGGCTCGCCACTGGGCGCCCCACCTTACGCTTGCCGTCAACATTTCGCCGGTGCAGCTTCGCGATCAGTGGTTCTCGCAACGCCTTCTCAAGTTGCTGGTTTCCGCGAATTTCCCGCCTGGCCGCCTCGAGATCGAGATAACCGAGAGCTGCATGCACGAAGACATCGTGCAGGTTCGCGCGCTGATCGCCAGCCTTAGGAACCAGGGCGTTCGCGTCTGCCTCGACGATTTCGGAACCGGCTACAGTTCGCTCAGCCAGCTTCACACGCTGCCGTTCGACCGCATCAAGATCGACCGCAGCTTCGTAAGCGGCATCGATCACTGCCAGGACAGTGCTGCGATCGTTGAGTCGATCGCCATGCTGGGCAAGGGTCTCGGCCTGCCGATCACCGCCGAAGGCATCGAAAACGATGCAGTGCTCGATCAGTTGCGCAGCTTTGGCGAGATTCGCGGTCAGGGTTATCTTTACGGCAAGCCCCGCTCCGCCAGCGAAACGCGTGCATGGCTCGCCGACCTCGGCCTGCTGGCGTCGGAGGAAAAGTCGGTCGGCGGAATCATCGCTCCACCCGTGGTCGATGACACCAAGGGCGAAAAGCCCGACCCGATGGCCGCACGAGGCTGACAAGACCCTACTGGACGCAACTGCCGCCAGCACCTAGATCGCGCTCCATGCGGATCGCGTTCATCAAGATGCATGGCCTCGGCAACGATTTCGTCGTGCTCGACGGACGCGGCGAAGCCCTGCCCGCCTTCGACAGCACTGCGGCTGCCGCTATTGCCGACCGCAAGACCGGCATCGGTTGCGACCAGCTCATCGTGCTGGAGCCGTCGCAGGCGGCAGACTTCCGCATGCGCATTTTCAACGCCGACGGCGGTGAGGTCGAGGCTTGCGGCAATGCCGCGCGCGCGGTCGGCCTGCTGCATGGCGAACCGGCGAGGCT
>JAGREJ010000121.1:6504-7786 GCA_020446595.1 Novosphingobium sp.
ATTCCGCTGGCCTATGCCATGGATACCCTGGCCATGCCGGTCGCCTGGGACGAGCTGGAAAGCCCGGTCGCGGTCAACGTCGGGAACCCGCACGCCATTTTCTTTGTGCCGGATTGCCATGCCGTGGATCTCGCCAGCCTCGGCCCCCAGATTGAGCACGACGCGCTGTTTCCCGAGCGCGTCAACGTCAATGTCGCCACCGTTCTGGCGCGCGACGCGATCAGCCTGCGCGTCTGGGAACGCGGCGTCGGCGAGACGCGCGCCTGCGGCACCGGCGCCTGCGCTACCGCGGTGGCGGCAATACGACGCGGCCTCGTCGACCGGCGCGTGACCGTGACACTCACAGGCGGTCCCCTGCTCATCGAATGGGGCGACGACGACCGCATCGTGATGACCGGCCCGGCCACCGAAAGCTTTCGCGGCGAGTTCGAAGCCGCAGACTACGGCATCGGGGCATGAGTGCGCAGGTTCACTCGCTCGGCTGTCGGCTCAATATCTCCGAAGCGGAAGAAATGCGCGCGATGCTGAGCGCCGCCGACGATCTTGTCGTCGTCAATTCCTGCGCGGTGACCAGCGAAGCCGTGCGCCAGACCCGCCAGACCATCCGGCGTCTGCGCCGGGCCAATCCCGATGCGCGCCTCTTGGTCACCGGCTGCGCCGCCGAGGTGGAGCGCGACATGATCGCGGCCATGCCGGAAGTCGATGGTCTGGTCGCCAATCAGGCCAAGCTCGATCCGCGAAGCTGGAACGCTCCAGCCACCTTCAAAAGGCCCGCACCGCGTTATTCGCGCGCCTTCGTGCAGGTGCAGAACGGCTGCGACCATGCCTGCACCTTCTGCATCATCCCGCAAGGCCGGGGCGCGAGCCGCTCCCTCGCCGTTACCCAGGTGCTGCGTGAGGTCGAGCGTCAGGTGTCGCTTGGCCTCAGCGAAGTGGTGCTTACCGGCGTCGATTTGACGAGTTGGGGCGCGGACCTGACCGATGCGCCCGGTCTGGGCACCCTTTGCGAAGCGATCCTCGCCGAGTTTCCCACCCTGCCCCGCCTGCGCCTCTCCTCGATCGACGGGGCGGAAGTGGACGACAGGCTGTTCGAGCTGCTCGCGCATGAGCCGCGCATGATGCCGCACGTTCACCTGTCGCTGCAATCGGGCGACGACCTGATCCTGAAACGCATGAAGCGCCGCCATTCGCGCGCCGATGCGGTGCGGCTGGTCGAGCGCCTGCGCATGCACCGGCCCGACCTTGGATTGGGCGCTGACCTGATCGCCGGTTTCCCGACCGA
>JAGREJ010000122.1 GCA_020446595.1 Novosphingobium sp.
CAAAGCCGCAGGCCCGATCACGATTTCGGCGGGCATGTGACGCTGACCGCGGGCAACTACGACGACCAGGAATTCGACATCGCGCTCAATGCGCCATTGGTGGCGGACTCCCTGGCGCTGCGCGTTGCATCTCACTACCAAAAACGCGACGGCTTCACCAAGGCGCTGAGCACGCCCAATCATCCCGATGGGATTGACCTCGACGATACGCGCAACTTCTCGGTGCGCGGCTCGCTGCTCGCGAATTTCGGGAATGTCGAGAACCTGCTGATTGCCGACTACCTCAAGGTGAAGCACAACGGCGTCTCGAATATCCTGAAGGGCGTCAATTCAAATCCGCTTCATCCGGTGAACCGCTTCTTTCCCGGCCTGGCCGGACTCGTCGCCCAACAGGACGCGCTGGGCATCCGCAAGCAGTTGCCGCTCAGCGCGGACATGGGCGGCTTCCTGAAGCGCTGGTCGATCACCAACACGACCAGTGTCGATCTCAACGATACCATCACGCTCAAGAATATCATCGCCTTCAGCAAGTCACGCTACGCCCAGACGATTGACGGCGACGGCTCGATCTTCCCATTCTTCGACCCGATCCAGTCGCAGGACGTGCCCTATGTCACGCGCCAGTTTACCGAGGAATTGCAGCTTCAGGGAACCGACAGCCTGGACGGACGGCTGAACTGGGTCGTCGGCTTCTTCTATCTCAAGCAGCCCGAAGAGGACAATTTCACCGACCACATCAACGTGACCTTCGGCAATCCGAAACGTGTGGGTTTCAAGCAATCCGAATCCTCGAAAGCGATCTTCGCGCAGGGCGATTTCTCCTTCACCGAGAAACTCAGTCTGACGCTCGGCCTGCGTTATACCTGGGACACCATCAGCCGCGCCTCGCGCGAGGTGAGGCTTACTGGCGTTTGTGTTTCCGCCTTTGCGCCCGCTGGCTGCATTCTGGCCGAAAAGGGCAAATTCAAGGCCCCGACCTGGACAATCGGGCTGAATTACAAGCCCAGCCCCGACACTCTGCTCTATGTCGCATCGCGCAGGGGTTTCCGTTCCGGCGGCTTCAACCTCGACGCGCAGGCGCCGGTCGAGGATCGCTTCTTCGACAAGGAAATCGTCACCGATCTCGAACTGGGAGCCAAGGCCTCGGTTGATCTGGGCGGCGCGGTACTGAGCGGCAATCTCGCCATCTATCGTCAGTGGTATGACGATATTCAGCTCCAGCAGACGATCCCCTCACCCGTCTCCAATGACTCGCTGACCATCAACAAGAACGCCGGCAAGGCGGAGATTGACGGTATCGAGTTCGAAGGTTCGTTGCGCGCCGGGAATCTCACCGTGCGGGCCCACCTCAACTATATCGATTTCGACTACACCCAGTTCGATCCGGCTGTGGTCCTGCCGATCATTCCGACACTGCCGAAAGTCTCTTACGGCATTGGCGCAAACTATATCCTGCCGCTGCCGGAAAGCATGGGTGAGCTGTCGATTTCGGCCAACTACGACTGGCAGGACAAGTCTCGCATCACGTCTTACGAAGACCCGTTCACAAGGCGCAGGTCCTATGGTCTGCTTACGCTTGGCGCCAACTGGCAGAACGCCGGCGGCTCGCCGTTCGATCTCGGCTTCTTCATGACCAACGCCACCAACGAGATATACCCGAGGGGCGGCCTGCCGATCCTGAATGCGCTGGGCACCTCGGGCCTTACCTACGGCCCGCCGCGCATGTACGGCGTGAGGGTCGGCTTCCGCTTCGGCGCGGACGCCAACTGAACGCGACGGAACGCCAACAACTGATTTGCCAAGGGGGGCGAAGGCGCGATGCTGGGGCCGAAATTGTTGATACTGGCCTCGGCCGCGCTGGCGCCCCTGGCGCTGCAAACCGGAGTTGGCTCTCCGGCGCGGGAGACCGTTCCGGGGCCGCAATCCGGATCGCTGGCAAGCAGCAGCACCTCCGGCAAGGCCGGTTCCGGCACGCATGCTGCCACCAGCCTCTATTTCGGCGACGTCCACGTCCACACCAGCTATTCTCCCGACGCCAGCATCAACGGGACCGAGAAGGTCTCGCCGGACCAAGCCTATCGCTTTGCCAAGGGCGAAGAGGTGGTTGCCGACAACGGTATGAAGGCCAGACTGAACCGACCGCTCGATTTCCTTGCCGTGACCGACCACGCCGAATTCATGGGTGTGCATGCCCGGCTCGCGAGCCGCGATCCGGCGCTTGCCACCTGGTCGGTGGCCCAACGCTGGGCCGAACTGATCGAAAAGGGAGACAGGGCGGAATACTTCCAGGACATGCTGCGCACAATCCAGCGCGATGCTCCCGAGGATCGACTGCCCGACTCGCTCAAACGCAGCATCTGGGAAGACGTCGCGGCGACCGCCGAGCGCCATAACCAGCCGGGTCGGTTCACTGCCCTGATCGGCTACGAATGGACTTCCACGGTTGCCGGCGACAATCTGCACCGCAATGTCCTGTTCCGCGGCAATGCCAGCGACGTTGCGGGAATGATTCCCTTCTCGTCACAAGACAGCCGGAAGCCTGAGGATCTGTGGGCCTTCCTGGCAGACTACGAAGCGAACAGCGGATCGAAGGTTCTCGCAATTCCCCACAATTCGAACGTCAGCAATGGGCGGATGTTTGCGCCGACCATGTCGGACGGCGCGCCCTTCACCAAGGCCTACGCCAGTGCGCGGGCGCGCTGGGAGCCAGTCGTCGAGATCACCCAGATGAAGGGCGACAGCGAAGCACATCCGTCGCTTTCCCCGACCGATGAATTCGCCGACTTCGAAAACTGGGACACGACAAACCTGTTCGGCAACACGCCCAAGCAGCCCTGGATGCTGCAATACGAATATGTGCGCTCGGCGCTGGGGCTGGGCCTCGGTTACGAACAGGAACTGGGCGCGAATCCCTTCAAGCTCGGCATAATCGGCAGCACCGACACCCATACCGGCCTTGCCGCGACCGATGAGAAAGGCTTCTTCGGAAAGTTCAAGGGTTCGGAACCCGGCCCTGACCGCGCACTCGGCATGATGGGGCCGACCGGACCGGAAAACTGGCGCATCGGCGCGTCGGGGCTCGCGGCGGTCTGGGCCACCGCTAACACGCGCGAAGCGATCTTCGATGCCTTCGCACGGCGCGAGGTCTATGGCACCACGGGATCGCGAATTCAGGTTCGCTTCTTCGGCGGCTGGAATTTCACGAAACGCGACGTCGCCCGACCCGACTACGCCGAGATCGGCTATGCCAGGGGCGTGCCGATGGGCGGTGACCTGCTGCGCCAGAAAGGCCGCAAGGCACCGCGCTTCATGGTCCTGGCGGCGCGGGATCCGGACGGCGCCAATCTCGACCGGATCCAGGTCATCAAGGGCTGGGTGGACAAGCATGGCAAGGTGCAGAACCGCATCTTCGATGTCGCCCTCAGCGACAGCCGCAAGGTCGATCCGCGCACCGGCAAGGCGCCGCCTGTTGGCAGCACGGTGGACCTGCGCACCGCCAGCTACACCAACACCATCGGCGCAACGCAGCTTTCCGCCGTCTGGACCGATCCCGAGTTCGATCCCCAGGCCCGCGCCTTCTATTACGTGCGCGTCCTCGAAATTCCGACGCCGCGCTGGACCGCCTACGACATGGTGGCCTACGGCCTGAAGCTGCCGCCCGAGATTCCGCTCACCGTGCAGGATCGCGCCTACACCTCGCCGATCTGGTACAATCCCTGAGGCGCGTTGTCCGGCGACATCGCGGCAGCGGACGGGATGAACACTGAATGGCCAGCAAGCCAGAATACGACCGCCTTCGCGCCTTGGTGCGGTGGCTTCGCCACGAGCCGCTTGTCCTGTTCATGGCGCTGGGACTCGGACTGTTTCTGATCGACGCCTTGGTATCGAGCAGCGGGGACGATACCGAATCGCGACGCATCCGCGTCGATCGCGATGCCCTTGCCGAATACATGCAGGGCCGCGCTCGCAGTTCCGAAGACGGAGCAGTCGATCCGCTTGAAACCATGCAAGCCGACGATCTGAAAAGACTGGTCGATGCCTACGTGCGCGACGAAGCGATGTATCGCGAGGCCATGGCGCTCGGGCTGGAACGCAAGGATCAGCTCATCCGCCTGCGCCTCGTCCAGTCGCTTCAGTTCATGTTCCGCAATCTGGGAGAGGCCGGACAACCGCCAGAAGCCGAGCTGCGAAAATTCTACGAACGGCGGCAGGCGCGCTACGCAACGCCAGCTACCATAACCTTCTCGCACATCTTCTTCGACGAAGCGACGCGCGGAAGAAGCGGGGCGGAGCAAGCGGCGCGACAAACCAAAGCCCGGCTCAACGCGCAGCGAGGGGCACCCGATCCGGCGAAGGGCTGGCCCGGCGACCGCTTTGCCTACAATCTCGCCTATGCCGATCGCGATGAGGCGATGGTCGCCAGTCACTTCGGCCCGGAGATGGCGCGCCAGTTGTTCGCGGCAAAGGCGGACGAGGCCACATGGCAAGGGCCGTTCCACTCGCCATCTGGCTATCATCTGGTTCGAATCGACCGCCTCGAGACGGGCAATGCGATCCCCTTCGACCAGGCAAAAGTCGCCGTCGAGCGCGACTACCTCGGATGGCGGGGCGATGAGGCCGAGAAAGCCGCCGTCGATGCACTGATTGGCGAATTCGATGTCTCGATATCTGGCGATGTCCGCAAGATGATCGAGGACGGGGCGCGAGGAAAATGATCCTGCGCTGCTGGCTGCTGGCCTTGCTGGCGCTCGGTATGGCCGGACCGGCGCTTGCCCACGAAAGCCTGCCTCTGGTCATTTCCCTATCCGAACGCGCACCGGACACTTTTGTGGTTCATGTGCGCGAACCCCCCGCACTGGCGGACCGCGCATCGGCAACGGTGCACCTGCCAGGAACCTGCGTGGCAGCCGGGCAATCGTCGCTCATGCGTTGCGAGGCCGGAATCGATGGCAAGCCCCTGTCCTGGTCGTTTTCAGGGCCAGTCCCGGCAGTTCCCACACTCGTGCGCATCGACTGGCTGTCCGGCGAGGTTCGCACGCAAGTGGCCTCTCCGGGCGAGACGCAGGTCACGATCCCACACGCCGAAAGCGTCGGGGGCGTGTCGCGCCAGTATCTCGCCCTCGGATTCGAACATATCTTCACCGGCTACGATCACCTGCTGTTCCTCGCCTGCCTGCTGTGGATCGCGGGCGGCCTGCGCCGCACGATCCTCACGGTCACCGGCTTCACGCTGGGCCATTCGCTGACTCTGGCGCTCTCGGCACTCTCGGTCATCCATGTACCACGCCCGCCGATCGAGGCGGCGATTGCGCTGTCGGTGCTGTTCCTGGCGCGGGAGATCGCGGTCGGTAAACGCGATAGCCTCGTCTGGCACTACCCCGTGGCAGTTTCGACCTTGCTCGGTCTGCTC
>JAGREJ010000012.1 GCA_020446595.1 Novosphingobium sp.
TGGCGGAGTGGTTACGCAGAGGACTGCAAATCCTTGCACGCCGGTTCGATTCCGGCTCGGGCCTCCAACACCTCGATCGGAAAGCGGCGGCGACGCGGAGATACTGCCCCGGACTTCGCCGATGGTTGCATCGCTCGATCCGCAAGGCGATCCCGATCCCCGAGATCGGGCGGCAGAAAATTCCGCGAGTGCCGCCTTTCCAATCCCCGCCGCATCTGGAATGACTGCCTTTCGGCGCATCACGCTGCATCCGGCGGCCTATTGGTGAGGCATGACACAAGCGATCCCGGCTCCATCGGCGCATCAGGCCAACTACTCGTTGATCGACGCGGATCGCGCGCACCTCATCCATCCTGTAACGTCGCTGCGCGGCCACGAACAACATGGCGTGCGCATGCTCACCGGCGGCAAGGGCATGTGGCTCACCGATGCCGATGGACGCGAGGTGCTGGACGGATTTGCCGGGCTCTGGTGCGTCAATGCTGGTTACGGACAGGACAGCGTGGTCGAGGCGGCGGCAGAGCAAATGCGCCAGTTGCCCTATGCGACAGGCTATTTTCACTTCGGCTGCGAACCGACAATCCGCCTTGCCGACAAGCTCACCTCGATTGCGCCGCCGGGGCTGGATCACGTTTATTTCACGCTGGGCGGATCGGATGCGGTGGACAGCGCGATCCGCTATATCACGCATTACTTCAATGCTATCGGCAAGCCCGAAAAGAAGCAGTTCATCGCGCTCGAATGGGGCTACCATGGCTCCAGTTCCACCGGAGCCGGATTGACCGCCCTTCCCGTTTTTCACCGCGGCTTCGACCTGCCGCTCCCCTGGCAGCACCATATCGCCTCGCCCTATCCCTATCGCCACCCGCAAGGCCATGACGATGCGGCAGTCATCGCCTCCACCGTTGCCGCTCTGGAGGCCAAGGTTGCCGAGCTTGGCGCGGACAATGTCGCCGCCTTCTTCTGCGAGCCGATCCAGGGATCGGGCGGCGTCATCGTCCCGCCGGTCGGCTGGCTCAAAGCCATTCGTGAGACTTGCGACGAGCTGGGCATCCTGCTGCTGGTGGACGAGGTCATTACCGGATTCGGGCGCACCGGCCCGATGTTTGCCTGCGATGCCGAGGGCGTCTCTCCCGACTTCATGACTCTCGCGAAGGGATTGACCTCGGGATACGTGCCGATGGGCGCCATGCTGATGGCCGATCACATCTACCAGGCGATCGCCGATTCCGCGCCTGCCGCCCTGCCGCTTGGACATGGGTTCACCTATTCGGGACACCCCGTCAGTGCCGCCGTCGCGCTTGAGGTCTTGCGCCTTTACGAGGACGGACTGCTTGAAAACGGCGTCAGAACGGGAAGGCGGTTCGCACAACACCTCGATCGCCTGCGCGCCCATCCGCTGGTCGGCGATACGCGCGGCCGGGGCTTGCTTGGCGCCATAGAACTCGTTGCCGACAAGCAAACCAGGGCCGGTTTCGACAGCGCACTCGACATCGGCGGCCGCCTCTCGAAGCTGACCTGGGACAACGGCGTTGTCGTTCGCTGCTTCGCCAATGCAGTGATAGGCTTTGCGCCGGCCCTGTGCTGCAGCGAAGGGGAAATTGACCAGATCGTCGAACGCGTCGAAAGATCGCTCGACCAGTTGCTGGAAATGCCAGACGTTCGCGCGGTGCTGCGATAGGGAGGCGGGCGTGACAATCGGACCCAAGCTCGACCGGATCGACCTCAAGATCCTCGCCAAGTTGCAGGAAGCCGGTCGCATTACCAATGTCGAGCTGTCGGATGCCGTTGGCCTGTCGCCCAGTCCCTGCCTGACGCGTGTGAAGCGGCTGGAGAAAGCAGGCTACATCACCGGATATGGCGCGCACGTAAACCTCAACAAACTTGGCGAGTTCCTGACCGTTTTCACCGAGGTTACGCTCAGCGAGCACCGGCGCGGCGATTTCAGCCGGTTCGAATCGCGCATCGCCAAGCTCGACGAGATCGTCGAATGCCATCTCGTCTCGGGCGGCTACGATTATCTGCTGAAATTCGTGGCGCGTGGTGTCGCGCATTACCAGACGATCATCGAGGACATGCTCGAGAGCGACTACGGAATCGAAAAATACTTCAGCTACGTCGTGATCAAGAGCCCGTTCATCAAGCATCACTTCCCGATCCAGAACCTGTTCGGGCAATAGCTTTCCGCACAGAGCTCCAGACCGGCACCGATCGCGAAACGATCAGTCCGCCGGGCAATCAGCCCCAGCCCGAAACGATCTCATCGACGCCGTTCTCGACCAGCAGCCGGGTGAGGCGATGCTCGACGATCTGCCAACCGTGGTCGGACTTGCGGTAGCTTTGCCGGTAATGGCCATAGGCGCGCATCCATGTGCGCTTGCCGTCCTTCTCGCTCGCCAGCACGTCGTTTAGCGGCCAGATCCCTGTCGCTTCGGTGTCCGACTGGAATTCGATCTCGGGAAAGTGAACCTGATGCACGGTCTTGAGGCCGGTCAGCACCCTGGCCGTCGCTTCGGCGATGGCCTTGCCGCCGATGGTCGGGTCGCTCTTGCCCTCGTCTGCGCCGAACGACCAGGATATGCAGTCGTCCGAATAGACTGAAGCAAGCCCTTGCCAGTCCTTCTCGTCGATGCAGCGCACACGCTTGGCCATCAGCGTCTTGATCGCCTCGATCTCGATCAGCCGGGTCAGATCGTCCATCGTGAGACCTCTCAGCTTTGCCCGCGATCGAAGGCGGCAAGCAGCGCCTCGTTGCGCTCGATCAGTTCGTTTCGATAGTCGCCGTGCGTGACGATGTATGGCAGATCGGCGGCCATGTCCGCGAGCAGGTTGCGGGTCGCGTGCTCGGGCGTGGCGACATGGAACGCGGTATCGAGATTGCGGCTCGACAGCATAAAGTCGATGTCTTCCTGCGACATGACCGCGCCGGGTATGTCCGCCGGCTTTGCTATCTGGCTGCTTTCAAGATGCCGGGTTTCCATGCCTGCCGGATAGAGGATCGAAACGCCGATGTTTTCGCGCGCCAGCTCCAGCCGCAGCACGTCGCCATAGCCCATGACCGCGAACTTGCTGGCGACATAGGCGCCGATGCGCTCACCAGGCAGCAGCACCGATGACGAGGCGGTGAGGCAAATCCGGCGATTTCCGTCCGCCTTGCGGATCAGCGGCAGGAACGCCGCGACCGTGTTGACCACGCCCATGACGTTGACATCGAGCACCCAGCGCCATTCAGCCTCGCCCAGACTATCGAGCGCGCCGAACTGCTGCACGCCAACATTGGCGCACAGCGCGTTGCAACTGCCGAACTCTGCCTCGGCTGCCTTCGCCGCCGCCATCATGGCCGCCCGGTCCGAGACGTCGACGCCCATGGCAATTGCCCTGCCGCCAGCGGCCTTTACCTTGTCCGCGGTTTCCTGCGCTCGCGCCCCATCGATGTCGAGCGCAACAATCGCCATGCCCGCATCGGCGAAGCGTTGCACCATCGAGGCGCCAAGCCCCGATCCCGCGCCGGTCACGACCGCTGCCCCGCTCCAGAAATTACCGTCTTGTGCCATGTGCCTTGATCCTCTCTGCTTCGCGTCTTGCGCGCGCCTGCTCGCCCGTGCAACCTGCCGCCGTCCAATGCCGAGCCTTAACGCGCGGGCGATGGGGAGAGACTGACATGAAATACTCCAGACTGGGTGGAACCGGCGCGCAGGTTTCTCGCCTGTGCCTTGGTTGCATGAGCTTCGGCACCTCGTTCGCCGACTGGACAATCGACGAGGAAGCCAGCCTCGCCATGGTCAGGAAGGCAGTCGAGGCCGGGATCAATTTCTTCGACACTGCAGACGCCTATGGGAAAGGCGAGAGCGAGGAAATCCTCGGCCGCGCGATCCGCACGCTCGGCCTGCGCCGCGAGGAAGTTGTCCTCGCCACCAAGGTCTTCGCGCCGATGACGCAGGGCCCGAACATGAGCGGCCTTTCGCGCAAGCATATCACGCAAGCCATCGACGCCTCGCTCAAGCGCCTGCAGGTCGATTACATCGATCTCTACCAGATCCACCGCTTCGACTATGCGACGCCGATGGACGAAACCATCGCCGCGCTCGACGACGCCGTAACTGCCGGGAAAGTGCTCTATCTGGGCGCAAGTTCGATGGCCGCCTACCAGTTCGCCAAATACCTGATGCGCGCCGACCAGCTTGGCCGGTCGCGCTTCGTAACCATGCAGAACCACTACAGCCTCATCTACCGCGAGGAAGAGCGCGAAATGGCGCCGCTCTGCCTTGAGGAGAACATCGGCATGATCCCGTGGGGGCCGCTTGGCAGCGGACGCCTTGCCGGTTCGCACGAAGCGAAAACGACACGAGCGACTTCCAGGGCAATAACGGGCGGCGCCGGTCGTTTCCCCCGGCCCGAGGACCAGAATGTCGTCGATACCCTGCGACAAGTGGCCGAGGAACGGGGCGATTCGCCTGCACAGATCGCGGTGGCATGGCTGCTGTCGCGGCCCGGCGTGACCGCGCCGATTATCGGCGCAAGCAAGCTGCACCAACTCGACGATCTGATCCGCGCGGTGGACACCAAACTCTCGGAGGAGGAAACGGCGCGGCTTGAAGCACCCTATGTGGCACAGAAGCCGATGGGCCTTGCCGATCCGAATCCCGTTGGCTCGATCCAGCGCAAGCTTGAGTTCGGACTGCCCGCGCAATGAACGATACGGTCCTCGTTGACGTCGCCGATGGCCTCTGCACGCTGACTCTCAATCGTCCGGACAAGCGCAATGCGCTGAATGGCGAGCTTTTCGATGCCCTTACTGCGGCGATGGACGCGATAGAGGCGGACGAGACCGTGGGCTGCGTTGTGCTGCGCGGGGCGGGCAAGGCATTCTGCGCCGGAGCCGATCTTGGCGGAGTCGGGACCGGATCGGGCGGCAATCCCCACGCCCACCAGAAGGTGATCGAGCGACTGGCAAACCTGCCGGTCCCGACCGTCGCGGCGATACATGGCATTTGCTACACGGGCGGGCTCGAACTCGCGCTCGGCTGCGACATTCTCATCGCGGACCGCTCGGCCAAGTTCGCCGATACCCACGGCAAATGGGGCTTCGTGGCCACCTGGGGGATAACCCAGCGGTTGCCGCGCCGGATCGGCATGATGAACGCCAAGTCGATCATGTTTACCGGTCGCGTGGTCCACGCCGACGAGGCGCTGGCGATGGGACTGGTCTGGAAGGTGGTCGATGAAGGCGAGCTCGATGCTGCGGTGGCGGACTTCACCGCGCAGGTGCTCGCCAACAGCGGCCACACCAATCGCGCGGTCAAGCGCCTGCTGCTTGACACCGCGGACATGACGCTGGCTGAAGCACTGGCACACGAGGCGGCAAACTACGCTGGTATGGCGCCCGACTTCAGGGAGCGCCTCGCCGCCTTTACGAAGAAGGGTTAGCTGCTTCCGTTCGTGTCGAGCGCAGTCGAGACACGGTTGCACTGGCAGTGCGTCTCTCGAGTTGGCTCGAGACGAACGGGTCGTTATGTGCGCTCGCGTCGGTTGACCAGCGGGCGCTGGTAGGAAGGATCGTTTCTGTCCCGCGCCGACACTCCGTTCGCCTCGACGCCGGGCACATCGTCGAAAGGCAGCGGCAAGCTTGGCGGCAGGCACGACCATTCGACCTGATTGGTGCGCAGCGCGATCCGCCACTCGCCGCCGCGCTGCTCCAGCCGGTCGATATAGCGCCCGCCCGCCAGCATCAGCGAGCCGTCACGGTTCTTCGCGACGAACTGGTAGTAGGTTTCGGCGTGGGCAGTGTCGCCGTCGAGATCGATCACCGATTGCAGCAGACCATGCTGGGTCAATTCCTGCCCTTCTTCATGCATCGGCATGGCCCAGTCCCAGCATTCGCTGGCACTGCCCACGAACGGTCCGGCGGCGATCACGGCATCCTCCCAGAACGCCGAGAGGAACGCCTCGCGGTCGAACCGGTCCATGCCGCGCGAAAAAGCCTCCAGCGCCTCGCGGATCGCCTGCTTGGCGAGCAGCGAGGCGATGACCGTCGGGTCATTTGCCATGATAGTCGTTGCTCCTTATCGGACCCCACAAGGGGCTGCCGCGCTTTGCCCGCATCGATTCGATCCGCCTGCCGTCAATATCGACCACGCCATACTCATCGGCGATTTCAGCCGTGATATAGGTGCCGCCCGAACGATCCATGATCGCCGGATCGCAAGCCATGGCGGCGATCAGCCGGCCCGGATGTTCGACGCTCGAACCGGTCTGTCCGGCAACCGAGCCCGTCATCTTGTCGGCCATCTTCGCCAGATTGTCCTGCGCCTTTTCGGTAAGGGTCAGGCCCTGCCACAGCGACACGGTCGCGACATTGTAGGGTTCCAGTTCGATCGCCATGTCGCGCGCGATACGATCGACCGTGCACTTGGTCGCGCTGAACAGCACGCCATAGGTATAGGTTACGCCGGTATAGCCAGAGATCATCGCGATCAGGCCGGACTTCTGCCGCGCCATGAGCTTCGCCGCGTGCCACGAACACACGTAGTAGCTCCGCATGCCAACCTGCCACATCTCCAGATTGGAAAGCGGCTTTTCGAAGAACGGCCTGGGCTCCAGCAGGTCGTCGGAAAGCTGGGTTGCCGAGTTGACGAGGATGTCCAGCCGTCCCTGCTCGCGATCGACCTGTTCGAACAGCGCGGCCACCGCCTCGTCGTCGTTGTGATCGCAGGTGACGGCAATGCCCCGCCCGCCGCTGGCTTCACCGCGTCTGTCGCATTCCGCCGCCGTCGCGCCGACCGTTCCGGGCAGGTAATAGTCGCCTTCGTTCACCGTGCGCCCGGTGATGTAAACTGTGGCACCCTGTTCGGCGAGCACCATGGCCACGCCCTTGCCGATCCCCCGGCTCGCACCGGTGACCACAGCGACCTTGCCTGCCAGCGGCTCGGTCGATCCGGGGTCAGCCATCGCTGCGATAGTGCGCGATGGTTGGCGCGAAGCCGGAAATGTCGATGCCGGTTTCGTCGGCGGCAACCGCGACCGCGGCCACATCCTTGACCATGTAATGCCGCACCGCCTGCATCGTCTCGGGCCTCACGCCGTCCTTCATCAGTCCCAGCGCCATCGAGCCGCCGCTCGACTGGCACATGACCTGCGCCGCATAGCCGGGATCGAGCCCCTGCGCCTCGGCCATGGCGAGAATTTCGACGGCCTGCTTGATATTGGTGGCGAACAGCAGGTTGTTGAGCAGTTTGAGCGTCTGCCCGGCCCCTGCTGGACCCATGTGGTTGATCCGCGAGGCATAGGTTTCCAGCACTGGCCGCGCCGCTTCGAGCGCCTGT
>JAGREJ010000013.1 GCA_020446595.1 Novosphingobium sp.
GAAGGGAATCGAACCCTCGTCGTAAGCTTGGGAAGCTTCTGCTCTGCCATTGAGCTACACCCGCAGGGGACCGACCGGTCCGGGGCACTGCGACCCTGCGCCAATGCATCGAATTGCGCGGGCGGTCAACGCAATCGTCCCAATGCAATGCGTCACGGGCGTTCGCTTCCTTGCCGTTACCGGATCGGTGCGCAAAAATGCGAAGCTCGAGGGAGGAGATGCTCATGCCGGGTTGTTTCGCAGCCGATGCCAGTCGCGGGAAGGCGTGCCCGTGAGCGAAGGCCTGCCGGGCACTGCTGGTCGTAGCGAGGCCACCGGTCTCAACCTGACGCTGGGCGTGCTGCTTGTCGTCTACATATTCAATTTCCTCGACCGGCAGATCGTCGCGATCCTTGCCGAACCCATCGCCAAAGACCTCTCGCTGAGCGACACCCAGATCGGCGTGCTGACGGGGCTGGCCTTCGCCATGTTCTACACGACCCTGGGGTTTCCCATCGCCCGCTATGCCGACCGGGCGAAGACAGACAGGGTCAGGCTGATCGCGCTCGCCACCGCGATCTGGTCGGTGATGACCGCCTTGTGCGGCATGGCTGCCAATTTCACGCAATTGCTGCTGGCCCGCATCGGGGTCGGCGTGGGCGAAGCAGGTTGCACGCCGCCCGCGCATTCCCTGATTACCGATATTGCGCCGCCGGAAAAGCGGGCGAGGGCCTTCGCGCTCTACCAGCTCGGGCCGCCGGTCGGCGGGCTGATCGGTATGGTGCTGGGCGGCGTCCTCGCCGACTCGGTGGGCTGGCGCAATGCCTTCATCGTGGTGGGTCTGCCGGGGCTGCTGGCTGCCCTTCTGGTCATGGCCCTGCTGCGCGATCCGCGCCGCGATGAGAATTTCCGCGCGGAGCGGCCCGCTCCGCGGCAAACCGGCGCAAGCGAAGCACTACGCGAAATATTGGCGTCCAGGGCGATGGTCCGACTGCTCATTGCCAGCGCGCTCGCAAGCTTCTCGCTTTACGGCGTGATGATCTGGACCGCGATCTTCTTCCAGCGCAGCCACGGCCTGACAGCCGGAGAGACTGGCCTGTGGTTCGGGCTGGCCAACGGCATTGCTTCCATTGCGGGAGTCTGGCTCGGCGGCATGTTCGGCGACGCCCAGCTCAGGCGCGGCAAACAGCACCTGCTGACCGTGCCTTCGCTGGCCCTGATCGGATCGAGCCCGCTGTTCCTTGCTGCATTGCTGGTGGCCGACTGGCGCGTGGCGATGCTGGGCATGGCTGCCTCGATCCTGCTCAACTGGCTTTACGTCGCGCCTTATTACAGCGCCGTGCAGGGCCTTGCCGCGCCGCGCAACCGGGCCGTGGCGAGCGCGCTGGTGCTGTTCCTGCAGAATGCTGTCGGGATCGGCATCGGGCCGGTGCTGCTTGGCTACGTGTCGGATCTGCTCAAACCCGAATATGGCGACGAAAGCGTGCGCTATGTGCTGTTCGTTACGGCGGCATTCTCGACGCTTGGCGGCCTGGTGCTGTGGACCGCGCGCAAGTATCTGCCGGACGAACTGGACCGCGCGCACTGACCCGCAACGGCTGTTTCGCGTCCGCAAATTCTCGCAATGGCAGCGCGGCCATGGGCCAGTGCTCGAAGAACCCGGTGCCTGCTTCCCGCGCCTTGAGGCGATCGAGCCATTCGCGCCCGCCCAGGGCGGATCGACCATGAACGGTCCGCGGACAACAGCGCGCAATGCCCGGTCGTCTCGCGCGAGTGATGGATGTCAGGCCGTCCACCGCTGAAAACCGTATTTGTGTCGAAAGAAATCAGCGCCCATACCGGCCAACTACACCTGCCAAAGGTATTCCCGGCCCTGAAGGGCTGACCCTTTATGCGAGAGGAAGGACGCATCATGAAAGTCGCCTACATTGTCGGCCCAGGCAAACTGGAACTGCGTGAGATCGAACAGCCGGTCGCAGGTCCGCGCGATGTCGTCGTCGAGGTCGCCATGGCGGGGGTTTGCGGTTCCGATCTCGGCATGCTGGCCATGGGCGGGGTCGGCGGGCGACCGACGCCGCTCGGTCACGAACTGTCGGGCACCATAGTCGAGGCGGGCAGCGAAGTGATTTCGGCCAGGGTGGGAGACCGCGTTGCGCTCAATCCGCTGTTCAACATGATCGGCAATGGCGGCGCCGAGGGCGGCTTTGCAAGGCATCTGCTGGTGCGCGACGTGGTGACCAATCCCGGTTCGCTGCTCGCCATTCCCGAAACCATGGACTTCGAGAAGGGCGCGCTGGTCGAGCCGGTCGCAGTTGCGATTCATGCCGCCAACCGGCTCGGCGCCTCGCCCGGCGACAAGGTGGCGATTTTCGGAGCCGGACCGATCGGCCTCGCGATCCTCGCCATCCTGCGTCATCGCGGGTTCGACGACATTGTCGTGTTCGAATTGTCGCCGTTCCGCCGCGAGCGAGCCGAGGCGCTGGGTGCCAGCGCGGTGATCGATCCTTCGCAGGAGGACGCCAATGAGGCGCTGATTGCGCATCATGGACAGCTTGAAGGCGCCTATGCACAGACCGCGAAGACCAGCCACTATGTCGAGGCGGCTGGCGCGCCAATCCTGCCCGAGATCGTCGCCAATGCCGCACCGCGCTCCACCATCCTTGTTGTCGCCTTGCACAAACAGCCCGAGCCAATCGCTTTCCTGCACGTCATGGTCAAGGAACTCACGATCACGGGGACCATGGGCTACCCGGAAGAAATGGGCGAGGCGATCGACATCATCGAAAGCGGCCTGGTTGATTTCACGCCGCTCGTGAGCCACCGCTTCGCCGGAGACGATGTGCTCGAAGCCTTTGCGGCCGCGAAGGAGGCTGGCAGTTCGGCCAAGGTGCTGGTCGATTTTCGGCGGTAAGCCGGACTCGTGTCAGCGGTGACATCGTTCCTGCAAATGTTTGCGACGCGCGGCCAGGGCAGCGGAGCGGTCCCTTGGTGAAAAGCGCGGCGTGTCCGATGGCAGGTGCGCGGCGAGATCGTTGAAGCGCACCTTTTCGAGCGTCGGTACCTTGGCCGCATCGAACGGCTTGCCGCCGATCCCGTCGAAGCGGAAGGCGACGTAGCCGCGCCTGAGGCCGCCGGTATCGAGCCAGTTGGCAATGCCGGGATCGCGCGCCGAGAGCACGCACCAGTATGAGCCGTCGGGGTCTTCGTAACATTGCTCGCCGGTCAGGCTCGATTGCATGTTGGTATATTCGAGCGACGAGTTCCACAGGTCGCGCAGGTGCACCGCCTGATAGGTTCCGCCCATCGGCCACCAGCGCAGCACCAGCGCCTCGTCGTCGGCGATGTCGTAGATCGAGAAGGTCATGTAGCGATCCTTGGCGCCGCCCTGCGCGAAGGTGCTGGCGGGTGGCGGGATCGCGTTGACCGGGGTGGCATGATCGGAACCGGTCTGGGTCTGGTGCAGGTTGGCCCAGGCTGCGACATCCTGTTTGAGGTTCTCGCCAGCCTCTCGCAGACCGCGCGCCATTTCGTCGCTCACCGGTCCGGTGCGGCGCGCGCCCTCGAAACCGATGCGGTCGATATGAACTTCGCCCGGCGGCTCGACGGACCAGTCGGAATAGACCTGCCGGATCAGCACGCGGGCGCTGTCGGGCGGATTGTCCATCCAGTTCCTGCCACTGCGTTCGGGCGAGACGATCACCTCGTAGGTTCCGTCCGGCTCCACATGCATTTCCTCGAAAGCGAGGAACCCGGTAGAGCGGGGCAATGAGGTGCTTTCGCCCGCGTAGATCTGCACGTCGAGCCGCGCCTCGTTGGTCAGGCGGCCCCAGATGCGATAGCTTTCGCCGCCCCTTATGCGGGTCTGCAAGTAACGCTGGTCGGGGTTGTCGGCACTGCACAGGTGGAGCGCGTCGTGAACGTGGAACACCGGAAAATCCGGGTCGATCCGGGTGTGCATCTCCAGTGCCTTGACCAGAACGCTGGCCATCATCTGATAACCCGAAGCGCGGTTTTCCTCTGCCCGGTAATTGGCGTGGCCTTGCAGGAAGTGCGAGGCTTCCTGGAGCGAGGCACACAGGTCGGACCATGCCTCGGCAAGTTCGTCGGATGCACTGTCTGTCATCTTGGTCACCTCTCCTGCAACGGCGGCGCGAAAGACCGGAAACACGGCGGCTCCGGTCATGGCGCCTATCAGGGCGAGCCGTTCTCTGGCCGTTATCCGGACCATGCTGCCTAACGCTTGCGCGTCAGTTCGGGAAAGCGGTCGTGATAGAAGGCGAAACGCTGCTTGAGCTCGTCCTTGTCCACCCCGAACCGCGCTGCGTCATAGCTGCGCCCGCCGTGGCGGCCCGCCGAATTCTCGGCCCACCATTTCTCCATCCGGCGCTCGGCCACTTCGGTCAGCTCGTCGCCGAGCCATTCGTAAAGCGCCTTGATCCGGCCCATCACATCTTCGGCCATTTCGTAAAAGCCAATGTCGAAGAATTTCTCGGGGTTCTGGTCGCGGAAGGCCATCAGCCGTTCGAGGCAGATCACCCGCACCGCGGCGAGATGCCGCCCGATATAGGGCTCGTCCGGATCGTCGCTGAGCTGGGTCAGCAGCGACGAGAACAGCGCGGCCTCGGACGGGATCATGTCATCGACATTGCGGTGGGTCTGGATGAATTTCGCGTCGGGATAGGTTTTGCCCAGCTCGAACACGCCATGCATGTGCGGCGGGCTGCGGATGAACCAGTCCTTCGGACCGCAATGCCATTGCAGCATCTGCAGCACGCGTTTGTGAAAGTCGTAAGCCGGAGTCATGTCGCAGGAGAACAGCCACTCGCTGTAGCTGGGGTTGCGGCCCCATGCCTCGAAAAGCTGCGAGCGGAAATCGTAGGCGAGCACGAACACGCATTCGGTCGGGCCGCGCGGATCGGTGGGCACCTTGTCGCCCGACTCGGGAAACTCTGCACGCTCGGCCTTGTGCCGCGCGGCCTGCAGCTCGATGCGCGGATCGGTGTGCTGCGTCGCTTCCTCGGGCGGCGGGCTGGGGAAATGCGCTTCCCACGAGCGCAGCACGCGCCGGTTGGGATCCTGCGCCATCATGAAGCCGAGCGCGTTCGAGCCCGAGCGCCCCAGCCCGATACCGATCACGGGCCGCACGATCTTCTCGTCGGCGATCGAGGGGTTGTCCTTCCAGCTCTGTTCGAATTTCAGGCGCTCGGCGAGCAGATCGACGATGCGCCCCGCCATCAGTTCCTCGCCGCGCGCATTGAGCGCCGACTCCTCGTTCAGCGACTTGACGAGAACGCCGAGACCTTCCTGCCAGGTGTCGGGACCGAAATCCGTGAGGCCCGTGCGCTTGTGCGCCTCCTCGATCAGCGCATCGGTATTGAGCGATCCCATTCCTGTCCCTCTCCTTGTCACCCG
>JAGREJ010000123.1 GCA_020446595.1 Novosphingobium sp.
CTCGCACTTCGGCCTGGGAACGTCCTGCCGGGCGAATTGAATGACTGACGCGGGCGCTCAGTGCTCGTTGACGGCTTCCAGGATCGTTTGCCACGATACCAGCTTGAAATTCTGCGCGTAGGGCCGGTTATCGCCGTCCTGCGCGACAAACAGCCCATTCGGATAGTCCGGGCCGAAGTCGCCGGGCACAAGGTCTATCCCGTCGGTTTCCTGCGTCGCCCCGAACTTGCCCGCACCGATGCGAAAGCGGCTGACGGGGGCCATGTCCGGCAGGCGATAGAGCGCGTAGGCATTATCGCCCTGGCTTGAGGCAACGAGCCAGCCGCCGTTGTCGCCTTGCGGCATGATCGCCAGCCCCTCGACATCGGCAACGAGCTGCCTGCCATCGGTCTGCGCGACGAGTTCGCCTTCGCTCGCGCCGGGGGCGAAGCGCCAGATGCCGCGCGTTTCCTCGCCAACGTAGAGCGTGCCGTCGCGCGGGTCGACCACGCAGCCTTCAGGCTGGGTGGCGACATTCAGCGTGCGCAGCGCCCGGAATGACACAGTCGGCGAGAGGTCCACGGCAATCTCGGAAATCGTGCCGTTTTTCAGCGGCGAATAGGTCAGCAACTGTCCGCCGATCCGCGCCATGCAGAACCCGTATCCCTCACCCGCACCGGCCTGCCCCTTGCCCAGCAGGGCAAGCGCGCCGGTCGCGGTGTCGAGCCGGTAGACCTGAATTGCGCCATTCGCCAGATCGTTGCGGTCGCTGGCCGCGACGATCACGCCCTGTTCGCCCAGGTCCACAAGATCGACGTTGTTGACCAGACCCGCTGCCGCGAAGGCCAGCCGCTTGCCGTCCAGTCCATAAACATAGAGCCCCGCCTTCTTGTCGGTCGCGACGATCAGGCTTCTCGCCGGATCGTCGGGATTGCGCCAGATCGCCGAATCGTCCGCGGCGTCTGCGTTGGCCGTACCGACCGGTTCGGTCTCTCCGGATGCAGTCACCACCGTTGCAGGCAGAGAGTCCACGCCCGGCGTCGTGGCACAGGCCGCGAGCGCCGAAGCCCCCGCGATCAGAGCAAATGCACGCATCAGAAGGTCAGCCGCGCGCCGAACTTCATCGTCCAGTTATACCGCTCGTACTGATAGAGGTTCTGGCCGCCAGCGAACCGGTTGTAGGCAAAGTACTTGGCGTCGTTGATGTTCACCCACTCGTAGTAGAGCTGAACCATCTCGTTGACACGGTATTTCGCGCTGAGATCGAGCTGGAAGTGATCGTCGACGTAGCGGTCGAAATCCGCGTCGTCGCCAAGCTCGTCGAGATACTTGTCGCGGTAAGTGCCCGCGAGGCGAATGGAGATCGGGCCTTTCTCGTAGCCAAGCGTGATGTTCGCCGTGTGCTTCGACGTCGAAGGCAGGCTGATGCGGCGAAGATCGCTCGCATCGCCATCGGTCGGGACGGTCCCGCTCGCATCGGTATAGGTGTAGTTGGCCTGGACGAGGAGCCCGTCCCACGGCGCTGACAGTTCGGTGAACGCCTTCGAGAAGCCGAGCTCGAGCCCCCAGACCTCCGCGCTCGGCCCGTTGATCGGGATCAGCGCCTCATTGAAGGCGATGCCGTTGAACATGTCGTTCTCGCGCACCGTATCGACGATGTAGTTCTTGATGTCCTTGTAGAAGAACGCGGCGGTGAGCGCGGCATTGCGCCCGAAATAATATTCGGCCGAAGCGTCGAAGTTCCATGCCTTGTAGGGCTTGAGCGCCGGGTTGCCGAACTCGCCTTCGCGCTCGCCATCGTCGGCTTCCTCGACGACGAAACGCGGCGCCAGCTTGGAAAGCTTCGGACGAACGAGGCTCTTGTATCCGGCAAGTCGCAGGATCAGGTCGGGCTGCGCTTCGTAGCGGATATTAAGGCTCGGCAACCAGTCGCCGTAGTCCTTCTCGAAGGTGACCGGCGTCACGAACACGGTGTCGTCGCCCGCGATCGAACCGTCGGGCAGCGTTCCGTCTTCCTCGATCAGGGTGACGAGATTGCCAGATATGTCATTCGAGGTGTGTTCGTAACGGACACCGCCGATCACACGCAGTTTGTCGGTTTCGTAGCGACCCAGCAGGTAGCCGGCCATGATGTCTTCACTGACCGAATAGTCCTCGGCTGCGGAGTCGAACTGCGTATCCACGTCCTGCAGCTCGAAATCGCCAAGATTCTCGAAGAAGAAGTTGGTCGAACCCTTGTAGCTCGCGACGGGGCCGATGTCGGTAATGCGGTAGGTCTGCTTGCCCAGAACGTCCGCCAGTGTGAGGTCGTCGTGCTCGTAGAACTCGACTTCCTTGTTGTAGGTCTTGTCGCGCCACCGGCCCTTGAAGCCGGCCTGAACGGTGAAGGTGCCGCTATCCATGACAAAGTCGCGGCCCACGTCGAACTTGGCGGACCATTCCTCGTCCTGCGAATCCGACAGCTTTGTCAGTTCGATATCGTTGAGTTCGTATCCTGAGGGATCGGAGAACGCGGAGACATTGCCCGATGCCGAGTACAACGGAAGGCGCGGATTGCTGTAGTCGAATCCGACGATGAGACCGTCGTCCTCGAAATCACGCTCGAACTGGGTCGGATCGAGAGAGCCGCTTTCCTTCTCTGATGCCTTGGCATAGCTCACAAGATATTCGAGATGCCAGCCATCGTTGTGCGTCTCGCCACCCGCGACCACCGACCATATCCGCTGGCGCTCGAAGCGGTCCTTGATGTCGCGCTCGACCGTGAACTCCTGGTCTGCGTCGGAAAAGGTGGCATTGGCGCCATTGAAGCTGCTGGGGCCATCATCCTCGAAGTCGCCGAGATCGAAGGTCGTGCGACGACGATATTCCTGATCGTCGAACTGGCTGAAGGTGCCCTTGACGTAAAGCTCGGTGGAATCGCCAGCCTTGAAGTCGAGGCCAAGCGAGCCGCTGAGCCGTTCGCGCTCAACGTCGTAGTCGCGGTATTCGACTGTCGCAGGGAAGATTCCGCCGCCCGCATCGACCCAGTCGTCGGCCTCGATATTGTCGGTCTCGAACTTGCGCTTGTAGTAGGAAATGCCGCCCGAAATGCCGACCGTGTCGTTCAGGCGCGTGGCGAAATCGATGCTGCCCTTTGGCGTAACGTCGCCGGAGAAGTCGTTATAGCTGCCTTCGAGCTTTGCGGTGAGCAGGCGCTTCTTGCGCGCGAAGGCACTGGTCGTCTCGATCTCGACCGACGCGCCGATGGTATCCGCGTCCATGTCGGGCGTCAGCGACTTCTTCACCTCGATCGATTCGATGATGTCGCTGGAAACCACGTCCAGCGCGACCGAACGGACGTCGCTTTCCGGTACGGGCAGGCGCACGCCATTGAGAGAGGTCGAGTTCAGTTCCGGGTCGAGGCCGCGGATCGAAACGAAGCGCCCTTCGCCCTGATCGTTCAGGATATTGACGCCGGGCAGGCGACGCAGCGATTCAGCGACGTTCTGATCGGGGAACTGTCCGATGGCGTCGCGCGAAAGCACGTCGCTCACCACGTCGGACGAACGCTTGCGAGACAGTGCGCTGGCCAGGTTTGCGCCCTGTCCGATAACCAGGATGTCGCGGGCGTCGGAGCCGCCCACCGCGATAGTCACCTCGACCATACCGATTTCAGGGACCGTGACACTCTGCCTGACGGTTTCCGCGCCGACGTAGCGCGCTTCGAGCGTGTAGTCCCCGGCGGGCACATCAGCGAGATAGAAGCTGCCGTCCGCGCCAGTGGTTGCCACGCGCCCCAGTTCGAGGATCCGCACTTCGGCCGCTCGCAGGGCCACGGTTTGAGAAGAGTCGATGACCGTTCCGGTTACTTCGCCTGCAACGGCTGGCGTCGCCGCAATCATGGCGATGGCGGAAATCGAAGCTGTTGCGAGCAGCCTGCTGGTTTTCATGATCTGGTCTCCGTCCCTGTGTCAGGACGCAGCCCCTAGGCAGCCAGTATGACAGCTAGAATGCATTTCAGTTACATGCAGATGACACCGCGTGACTGTTGCGCGGCGCACACAGGACTGTCCCAACCAGCCCTCTCGCGAGAAGAGCCATGTCTGCAGCGGGGCAATGGCCGAACCCGCCTATGCAGCATCGCCGCTTTGAGGCGCCTTGCCGCGATCGTGCAGGCTTTCCGGCATTTCCATGTTCTCCGCGCTATCTCCCATGGCCTCGGTCGCGCGGGCATAGGCTTTCGCGGCCGGCGCTGCGCTGACTCCGTGCAGCAGCGCGCTGATCCAGACAGCGTTGATCGCTACGGCCAGCACCGTCGCGGACCATGGCTCTCCGACCTCTTCCACCACCAGCAGGGCGAACAGCGCAGTCGCCAGGCCGCGCGGTCCGAACCATCCGAAGAACAGCCTCGTCAGTCCGCTGGCTTCCGATTTCGTCAAAGCCAGCCAGACCGCCAGGGGCCTGACCACAACGAGGCTGACGAAGATGGCCAGCGCGATGCGAAGGTCAAGCGCGGCCAACGCCCCCGGAAGCAAGGCCACGCCGAGGAGGAAGAACGCCATCCAGACCAGCAGTTGCCCGTCGCTCTCCACGAATTCGTAGACGAATTTGCACTTGCCCCTGACCTGACTTCCGAAAGCAAGGCCCGCGACAAAGGCCGAGATGAAGCCATTCCCACCCACGACCAGCGCGAAGGCATAGGCAGAGCCTGCAAGCGCGATTGCGCCGACGCCTTCATATGTTTCTGAGGTGAGGCGTCTTGCCTTGCAGAACAGCAACAGCAGCGCCCCGGCCATTCCGATGACGATGCCCGCGACCGCGCCAAACACCACCTGCTCTATGCCGAACAAGGCCCAATCCGTGCCGCTGCGCTCGTCCATGCCCACCACCAGGCTGGCCAGAAGCAGGATCAACGGAAGCGCAAGACCGTCGTTGAGGCCGCTTTCGACGGTTATGCCGTTGCGCACCCGCTCCGGAACCAGCGGGTTGGAAATCACCGCCTGACCCAGCGCGGCATCGGTCGGCGCCAGCAGGGCGGCGATCAAGGCGCAGACCAG
>JAGREJ010000124.1 GCA_020446595.1 Novosphingobium sp.
GAGCACGTCGATCCCGTCGAACGCGGCCCACGCCTTCTCGGCGAGCGCATCGACCTGATCCCATTCGCCGACGTGGCAGGCAATGCCCTCGGCGCGCGCGCCCAATTGGCGCAGTTCGGCGGCAGTCGCTTCGCAAGCCTCCGCCTTGCGGCTCGACACGATAACCTGCGCGCCTGCCTCGGCAAATCCCTGCGCCATGGCCCTGCCAAGCCCGCGCGTTCCCCCGGTGATGAGCACCGTCTTGCCCGAGAAATCGAATCCCTGCGTCATGAGTCCCGGTGATGCCTTTCCAATCCCGACAGGCTCCGCGCTAGCCCATTTGAGATATGCTGCCAAGCCGATTTTATGCTAGCAAGATATGCAACAAACGAATATCAAATGTGGCCATGGATCTGCAGGTTCTCCGAAATTTCCTGGTTGTCGTCGAGCAGGGCAGCATTTCCAACGCTGCCTTGCTCGTGCGGCTTTCGCAGCCAGCCCTGTCGCGTCAACTGCGCGCGCTCGAAGAGGAATTCGGGGCGGAACTGTTTACACGCAAGCGCCGCGGCGTCGAACTGACTGCGGCAGGGGAGACGCTCGCGCTTCAGGCTCGGCGTATTCTCGCCAACGTGCGCGAAGCGCAGGTCGCCATCGACGCAGTGACGGGCAAGCGGGGCGGGCGCATCGCGCTCGGCGTGCCGTCTTCGTTGGCGGGCCAGATCCTGCCGGTCCTCATCCGCCAGGCGCGCGAGATCATGCCCGATGTGCGGCTGGCGGTGCGCGAGGGTCAGCCAGACGTCCTCTGTGCGCAAGTGATCGAAGGGCAGCTCGACCTTGCCATCGCGCAATACCCGTCATTGCTGCCCGGCCTTTCGGCCCGTCCCCTGTTTTCCGAATCGATCGTCGCGGCGGGCGCCGCTGGTGTGTTCGAGGCTGGAACCGCCGTGACGATGAAGCAATTTCTCCAGCGCGACTGCGTGCTCGCCGCATCGACCGGCCGCCTGAGGTTGATGTACGAAAAGCTCGCGGTGCGGGCGGGGACCCCGGCAAGCGGCTTCGTCGAGGTCGATTCGCCTTCGAGCCTGGTCGATCTCATCGCGCAGGGCGTGGGCGTGTCGCTGGTTTCCTACACGTGGGTTCATCGCGAAGTCATTGCAGGGAGGATCAGCATTGCGCCGATTGCGCCCGTCCCCCTAAGGCGGCAAGTGGCACTGGTCTCGGCGGCGGCGCGCAGCATCACCCCCGCGCAGGCGCAACTGGCGGACATGATCGCACAGTTTGTCGAGCGGCATGCAAGCGAATTTCGCTGGGAGCCCATTGCCGGGGATTGAAGGGAGAAACGCCGAACATGACAACAGACTTTCCAGAGCCGCAAATGTCCATCGCCGAGGCCAACGCGTTGCTCACCGCGCCAGACGGGCGTTTCCCGATGAAGACGATCACGCTCGATGGCCGCGAGTATGAGGTGTTCGTCAATGTCCCCGCCACGTTCCGCGACCTGTTCGACGCGACGGCGAAGTTCGCGAGCCGCGAATACGTCGTCTATGAGGACGAACGCGTCACTTACGACGCCTTCCGCCGCGCCTCCGCCGCTCTGGCGCAGCGGCTGGTCGCCGAAGGCGTGCAGAAGGGCGACCGCGTCGCCATTGTCATGCGCAACCTGCCCGAATGGTTCGTGGCCTTCTATGGCGCGGCGTTGACCGGCGCGATCGTGACCCCGCTCAATGGCTGGTGGACCGGGCCGGAACTGGAATTTGCGCTTGTCGATTCGGGTGCGAAGGTCGCCATCGTCGATCCCGAGCGGCTCAAGGTTATTGCCCCGCATCTCGATGCTTGTCCGGCGCTTGGCCGGGTGTTCGTCTCGCGCCACGATGCGCCGCTGCCCGTCGATGAGCGGTTGGCGCGGCTGGAGGACGTAGTCGGCGCGCCGAACGACTGGCCGGGCTTGCCGGAACCCTCGCTTCCCGCGGTCGAGATGCAGCCGGATGACGATGTGGCGATCCTCTATACCTCCGGCACGACCGGAAGGCCCAAGGGCGCGCTCGCCACGCACCGCAACATTCTCAACAATATCAGCGCAGTGCCACTCCCGATCATGCGCGCCATGATCCGTTGGGGCGAGCCGATGCCGCCGGTGGTCGATCCGCTCGCCGCGCCGCAACGGGTCAACCTTGCCGCCGTTCCGCTGTTTCACGGCACCGGTCTGGTCACGCAGGTTGTCCTCGCGGCGGCGGGCGGCTTCAAGGTCGTGATGATGCGCCGCTGGGACGCGAGCGAGGCGGTGCGCCTGATCGAGCGCGAGAAGGTCAATGTCACTGGCGGCGTGCCGACCATCGCCTGGCAATTGCTGGAGGAAGCCGAGAACACCTCTGCCGATCTCTCCAGCCTGACCTCCATCGCCTATGGCGGTGCGCCTGCCGCTGCTGAACTGACCCGCCGCATCAAGGCGCGCTTTCCTCAGGTGCGCATGGGCACCGGCTGGGGCATGACCGAAACTCTTGCGACCTTCACCACGGCAAGCGGCCTCGAATACGAGATGCACCCCGATACTGCAGGGACTTGTGTGCCGGGCAACCAGTTGCAGATCCGCGATGCCGAGGATGGCAAGACGGTCCTGCCGACCGGTGAGGTTGGCGAATTGTGGGCGCGCGGGCCGCAGGTCATCAAAGGCTACTGGAACCGGCCCGAGGCCAATGCGGAGACTTTCGTCGATGGCTGGCTGCGCACCGGCGATCTCGGCAAGCTGGATGAGGAGGGCTATCTCACCCTCGTCGACCGCGCCAAGGACATGGTGATCCGTGGCGGCGAGAACATCTACTGCCTCGAAGTCGAGAACGCGATCTATGAGCATCCTGACGTGATGGATGCCGCCGTGGTCGGCGTGCCGCATCCCGTGCTCGGCGAAGAGCCTGCCGCCGTGGTGCGGCTTGCCTCCGGCAGCAAGGCTGACGAGGCCGCGATCAGGGACCACGTCGCGTCGCGCATCGCCAGGTTCAAGGTGCCCGTGCGCGTGCTGTTCATGGACGAGAACCTGCCGCGCAACGCCAATGGCAAGATCATGAAGGCCGATCTGCGGGCAATGTTCGCCGGGCAGGACGCCTGATCCCGCCCGATCGAGGATTGCGCTCGATCAAGGAATGCTCCGGCCATTAGCGGCATGCTCGCACCCATGGTGTGCGGACATGTCATATGGATTTGACGACGGGCCTTGCATGCTTCGCCGAGGCCATTGGCGCAGGCGAGAGCGAGCGGCAGTGCCTGATTGAGGCATTGCGTCCGCATGCCCGCATCCATCGCGTCGCCGACGGTCTGGAGCCGAAGTTCGATCAGGGTCGCGCCACGCTGGTCTACGTGGTGTCGGGACATGCCAAGCTGGTGGCTCGCTCTCCCGACGGGCGCGCTCAGGTCGTGGCCTTCCACTTCAAGGGAGATGTCGTCGAGGTGCCCTCGCGCGCGGACCACAACTACTCGGTCTGCGCGATCGGCACTTGCGAACTCCTGGCATTCGCGCATGCCGAGCTGCTGGGCGCGGTGCGCGGCAATCCCGCCTTCCTTGAAGCGGTCTTCGGGAGCGTCATCGATGGGCTAGTGCGCTGCCGCGAGAACGCGATAAATCTCGGTCGAAAGAGCGCCAGCGAGCGTGTGGCCGGCTTTCTGCTGACCATGGCGAGGCATGGAAAGCGCGGGCAGGACGGCGCGCTTGTCGTCGAGCTTCCGATGTCGCGCCGCGACGTCAGCGATTGCCTTGGCCTCACGATCGAAACCATCAGCCGCCAGATAAGCGATCTGCGCAAGCAGGGCCTGATCGCGACGCCCAGCCGCGCACGGGTCGAACTGCTCGATGCCGATGGACTTCGCGAGCGGGCCAACCATTTCGCAAGTGCAAAATAAATTCTCGAAAATTGCGCTCGATCAATGAATCTCGCGAGTGCTTTGCCTAGACAGTCGCCGACGTTTCCAAGGGGTAATTCCGATGCAGGCTGAAGCTTCACTGGGCAGGATTGCCCTGTGGTTTGGTGTCCTGATCGTGGCGATCATGGTCACGGCCGTAACGGCGGACGCGGGCTTCGCCGTGCACGCGGCAATCGTGGCGATCGCCGCCTTCGTGCTGCTGGCGATGAGCGCGACCCGCTTCGATCCGGGCGGCGCGGCAAGCGGCTTCTTCCGCATCCCGACCGAGCCTTCGCGCTATGACGACGATCCCGTGCGCTGGGGCGTGCTCGCGTCGATGTTCTGGGGCATGGCGGGTTTTCTCGTCGGCCTCTACATCGCGCTGCAACTGGCCTTCCCGGTGCTCAATTTCGAGCCGTGGTTCAATTTCGGTCGCCTGCGGCCACTCCACACCAGCGCCGTGATCTTCGCCTTCGGCGGCAATGCGCTGATCGCCACGAGCTTCTACATCGTCCAGCGCACCTGTCGTGCGCGGCTCGCCTTTCCGGGGCTCGCGCGCTTCGTGTTCTGGGGATACCAGCTGTTCATCGTGCTGGCCGCGACCGGCTACCTGATGGGCATCACCCAGTCGCGCGAATATGCCGAGCCGGAATGGTATGTGGACCTGTGGCTGACGATCGTCTGGGTTTCCTATCTGGCGGTGTTCGTCGGCACGATCCTCAAGCGCAGCGAACCGCACATCTACGTCGCCAATTGGTTCTTCCTGTCCTTCATCGTGACGGTGGCGATGCTGCACCTCGTCAACAACATGGCGGTGCCGGTCAGCATTTTCGGGCCGAAGAGCTATTCCGCCTTCGCCGGCGTGCAGGATGCGCTGACCCAG
>JAGREJ010000125.1 GCA_020446595.1 Novosphingobium sp.
CATGTCGTCCAGCGCGCGGCCCGAGGCGGCGCTGTGTTCGGACTCGCCAACGCCGACAATCGCGACCTTGCCGCTGATGTTGTCCAGTTCGGCGGGGCCGGGTTCAGCCACGAAGGCCATTCAACCTCTCCAGCATTTCTCCTGTGGCGCAAGGTGGCCGCAAGTGCACTCGCATGGAAGTGCCGATTTGCGAAGCGAGCCATCGCGGATGGTCATGGCTCGGCAGATACCGTCGCACATGCGGTCTCGATCAGCTTTGTCAGCATCGCCGAATCGTCATCGGCCAGCCACAGCAGCTTCATCTCGGCGGAAATCCGCAGATCCTCGATCCGGCGCAGCACGACATCGGGAAACGACTGGCTCCAGTGTGTCGAGGCGGGGGCAAATCCCAGCCCGAGACCGTTCGAGACGAGGCCAAGCGTCGCTTCCGCGCTCGGACTTTCCATGACAATCCGCAGGCTGACGCCGCGCCGCTCCAGCTCGCCTTCGAGCAATTGGCGAATCGTCGTCGGTTGCGACTTCGGATACCAGATGAAGTCCTCTTCAAGCAGCTCGGCCAGTCGGATCGCACCTGCCCCGGCAAGGCGATGACCGGCGGGCAGCGCGAGGAAGAATTCCTCCTGCGCGACGGTCATCGCGGCGAAAGCCGGATCGACTTCGTCGATATAGAGCAGTCCTGCGAGGAACGAGCGGTCGCGGATACCGGCGAGAATCGCTTCGACCGGCGTCAGGACTGCCTCGGTGCGTGCGTTCGGAAAGGCGGCGTCGAAAGCCTTGAGCAGGTTACCGACCGACGAACTCAGGATCGCACCGGGGGAATAGGCAATCCGCAATGGAGCCTCATGACCCTGCGCCGCCTGACGGGCACGACTTGCGGCCCTTTCGACAAGCCCAAGGATTTCGCGGGCGTCCTCTAGCAGGGTCTCCCCACTTGGCGTCAGCCTCACACCGCGCGCGTGCCTTACGAACAGCGGCACTTCGCCAAGATCACGCTCAAGATCGCGGATGCGGCGCGAGAGAGCCGACTGCGCGATATTGAGTCGCTCGGACGCGCGCTGGAAATTCAGCTCCTCGGCCACTGCCACGAAATAGGGCAGTTGCCGGATGATCGCGACTTCGAGGCTGGTCTTCATGGTCCTGTTTGAGTCCGCAAGCGAGCGGCGGGAGATAGCGCGTTCCCGGTCCATGTGCGAGCCATCGCATATCGCGATGGCTTCGTTCGTGAATCGGTTCTTCCAATGCAGCCTGTCAGCGACCATCGTCACGCCTGCGCCTTGGCGCGCGGCAGGGAGAGGAAGGCCGAAAATGGCGCAAACAGCACTGATTATCGGCGGGTCTGGCCCGACCGGACCGCACATCGTCGATGGCATGCGCCAGCGCGGTTTCCGCGTCAGCGTGCTCAGCCGCGGCGTGCATTCCTATCCTTTTCCCCAGGATGTCGAGCGGATCACCGGCGATCCGCACTTCGCCGAGCCGCTCGCTGCGGCGCTGGGCGATCGCAAGTTCGATGTCGTGATCGCGACATATGGCAGGCTCAAGGTCACGTCGAAGCTGCTGGCTGGCCGCACCGGACATTTCATAGCCGTCGGCGGATGCGCGGCCTATCGCGGCTTTACCGATCCAAACGATGTCTGGCCGGTGGGGCAGCTTTCGCCGGTGCCGGAAAACGCGCCGCTGTGCGGGCCGGATGACCATCCCTTCGGCGGCAAGCTTGTCGCTGCGGAACGCGACCTGTTCACCCACCACCCGGACGCGACGCTGTTCCGCTATCCCTACATCTATGGTCCACGCCAGATCGCCCCGCGTGAATGGTCGCTGGTGCGCCGGGTGCTCGACGGAAGGCGGACCGTGCTGGTGCTCAACGGCGGGATGAACCTGCTCTCGCATCACTATGCCGAGAACGCCGCGCACGCGGTACTGCTGGCGGTCGACAAGCGCGATGCGGCGGCAGGCAAGGCCTATAACTGCGCCGATGACGAACAGGTGACCTACCGCCAGCTTATCGCCATTGGCGCCAAGGCGCTGGGCGTGGAGCTGGAAGTTATCTCGATCCCCGATGTCGAAAGTGTCCAGGGCGCGCTTATCCAGTATCAGCCGCATCATTATCTGGCCGACACGAGCCTCATCAAGGCCGACCTCGGCTACCGCGATCTCGTGCCTGCGGTGGAGGCGATCACCCGGACAGTGCAATGGTATCGCGACAATCCGCTCGAATATGGCGGCGAATACGAGCAGCGCCGCAAGGACGTGTTCGACTACGAGGCCGAGGACAAGCTGATCGCGCTAGCTCGCGCCTTCGAACAGGCCGCGAGCGAAATCACGCTCCGACCGCGCCATGAGAACTACACTGACCACCCCTATGCCCACCCCAAGGAGCACCGCGAAGGCGGACGCGACGAACGCGGGCGCTAACGCCCGGTCCCGTCAGTCGCCTGGTCCTTGGTAGCAGGGCAGCGCCCGGTTCAGTTCCGGCCCGTTTCCCAGGATGGCACATCGCCATGGCCCGGCACGAAACGGCGAGCGGAAAAACTGAACGGCACGTCGGCACTGCCGCCATAGAGCTCGTGATGGGGCGCCGCTTCGGCAAAGGCCGCGGCAAGGCAGAACAGATTGGTGTCCGCCTCGTCCATGCCTTCGAGCGGCACTGTGGCGAGATAGTCGAGTATTTCCGGCAGTCGCGGCAGCATGACCTCGTAAAAGTCCGAAAAGTCCTCCGGTCCTGCCGACCAGCGGATCTTGCTGCGGGCGTTTTCGGTCGGCCGCGCCCATGTCGCTACGAGCGGTGCGAGGTCTTCGAAACGACCGGGCAGTGTGACGGTATCGGTCATCGCAGGTTCCTTATCCGGCCAGGTGGGCATCGAAATTGCGCGCGGCGTGGCGGATGAGGAATTCCTGATCCATCAACTGCATTTCGTCGATGACGCCCGCGCGAATGCCCTGATAGGTGTCTTCCATCGTCGCGGTGTCTTCCAGCCACGCATTGCGATGCAGCGCGTTGGTATGCATCTGGGCAACGCGCTCGGCCGCATTTCGCGCCGGTCGGAAATAATTGATCCCTTCCCACAGCGTCCGCCCGTGATCCAGCGGCCAGAACTGGTGCGTGAAAAAGGCAATACCGGGATAGCCGCAGCCCGCCGCCAGGTGGATCAGGAAATTCGGGAAGATATTGGGAAGCTCGAACTGGAAATCCTGACGCCCGGTCGGGTTTATGCCCGGCGGCAGCAGGTCCGGGCGCGGCCCATGATGGTCGTTGGCGACCAGCCGGCTCGCGAAGACAGCCGTCGACGATGCCGCTTCCATGCCCAGCCCGTAGATGGTCGAGGAGGCGTGCGGTCCGATCAGCTTGAAGTCGCTGTGCTCCACGCCGCTGAAGCCGGGCAGCGATCCGGCGTGGATCGTCGGCACATGGTAGCCTTCGGAAAATGCGTAGAGCGCAACCTTCCAGTTGCATTCGAGCACGGTCGAATAGCGAAAGGCGCTTGTCGCTTCCGCATAGGGATATCCGGCGAAGAGCTTTCCGAAATCGCCTAGAAAGTCCGCAAGCGACTGCTCCGGCGGATCGGCAAGGTTGATGAAGATGAAGCCTTCCCAGGTCTCGCAGGCAATCTCCCGCAACCCAAGGCAGGCCTTGTCGAGCTTGCCGAACGCCTCTTCCATCGGCACCGAGCGCAAGGGTCCGTCCGTCGAGAAGACCCAGCCATGGAAACGGCAGGACACGACATTGGCCCGCGCCTTGCCGAAGGTTTCGAAATCCGAATTCGGCACGACCTTGTTGCCGCGATGGGTGCAGACATTGTGGAACGCACGGACCACGCCGTCCTTGCCTCGCACGATCAGCACCGACGTGTCGGCAACCTGCAACTCCTTGACCTTGTAGTCGCCCTTTTCCGGGATTTCCCAGTCCGTCGCCACTTTCAGCCAGGTGCGCCTGAAGATCTTCTCCCGCTCCAGCTCGTATACGGCGGGATCGCGGATCGCCTCGACCGGGACTGGCTCGATGCCGAGTTCGGCCCGGATCGCCTCGACCGAGCGGCCAAGATGGCTGAATGCTTCCGATCCCTTGCGGGGCGTGGTTCCGGACAGATCGTTCATCGTCATGTTCTCCAGGTCAGGCGGCGCCCGTCATGCATCCGCGAGATTGGCGGGCTTGGCGTTCCAGCCCTGCGGGTAATGGGAAATGATATCGGCCTTGAGTTCCAGCCGGGCGAAGCGCCAGCGATCGCCATCGGCGACGGCCTGGGCTTCGTAGCGACCGCCAATCCAGTAGGCCCGTCCGCTGGCGGCTGTGGCGATCTCCCAGAGATAGAACTCCACGTCGGCCTCGCGACTGTCCGCGCCAAGCACGACACGCGGCGAAACAAGATAATGCAAGGTCCAGCGAAAGCCCGACTCCGCATTGCCCGCCACACCCATGGCGATACTCTCGGCCCCCTCGAAGGTGTCATACTGGTCCACCACGAAGCGCGCATCTTCCAGAAACAGATCGCGCAGCGCCTCCGCGCTTGGCCCACTGTCGAAGGCGCGCCCAAGGTCGGTGATAAGGCTTTGAATGGCCGATTCCGCTTCCAGCCGGGCAATGCGTGTTTCAAGTGTTTGGGACATGACAATCGCTGGCAATCAAAAGGTGCGGCCGGGCCACTTGCACAGTCCCGGCCGCAAGGGGATGGATCAGAACGAATATTTCGCGCTGAGGAACCATTCGCGCGGGCGACCGTAGACGCCTTCGAGAATGCCGCCGAACGAGTCCGCGTATCCCGAACCAAGGTAGATTTCCTTGGTAAGGTTCTTGACGCCCGCCGTGACGAGCCAGTGTTCCGTCTCGTCTTCAAAGGCAATCGAGGCATTGACGAGGTGATAGCCCCCCTGGACCAGCGCCGGGGTGTTCACCGCGTCGTTGTATACCTTGGAGCGATAGGACCAGTCGCCGCGGGGCCGGATCGTGCCGAAGCCGGGGAAGTCGAACGCGTAGGAAATGCCAGCACTCGCCGTCCATTCCGGGGCATTCTGAAGATGCGAATCCACCGAAACGCCGGCGTCGAGTGCCCGCAGGTCCACTTCGCGGTACTTGGCATCGAGATAACCGAGTCCGGCGTCGATCGTCAGCTCCGGCACGGGCTTGGCAAAGACTTCGAGCTCGAAACCCTTGATCCGCGCCTTCGCTGCGTTCTGGATGATCGGCGCGAAGCCAAGCGTCGGGTCGTTCACCGTCACCTGGAGATTGTCGTAGTCGTTGAGGAAGACCGAGGCGTTCAGACGGAGCCGGCGATCGAACAGGTCGGTCTTGAGGCCAAACTCGTAAGTTGTGCTCGTTTCCGGCTTGAACGAGGGGATGAACGCGAACGGAGGAAAGACGCGCTGGGTGAAGCCGCCGCCCTTGAAGCCTTCGGAGTAGGACGCATAGGCCAGAATGGCGGGGCTGAAGCGATACGAAATGCTCGCCATCGGCGTCCACGCCTTGTCCTTGATCGTGGCGGTCTGCCCGAGCGGTCCCATCAGCGGGTCGCCATTCGCCAGGCCCGAACCGTCGGGGTTGAGCGGCGCTCCGGTCAGGAAGCCCGCCTCGACCACATACTGGTTGGCGTTGCCGAAGGTCTTCTTGTCTTCCGTCCAGCGGATGCCGGCCGTCACGTTGAGATTTTCGATGACCTCGAACGTCGCCTGACCAAAGAATGCGAGGCTCTCGCCTTTCAGCGTGGCGCCGGACAAGAACACGGCGTCGACGATATTGACCAGATCCTTGTGGTTGCCCTTTTCGTCCGAGTAGTAGCCGCCCAGAACCCAGTTGAGCCGACCGTCGGCCATGTCGCCGAGGATCTGGATTTCCTGGGAAAACTGGTCCTGCACCCAGTCGTTGTTGGTCTGGATGATCGCGGCGGGACTATGATCGGAATCGCGCGTCCAGAAGCCGGTAACCTTGCGATATGCGGTGATGGACTTGAGCGAGAGGGAGTCTGCTACCTCCCATTCGATGGTGCCTGAAACGCCCCAGATATCCACGTCCGAACCCGAGCGGTAAGGCTCCGGATTGCCGAACCTGAAGACATCGCTGACCGTCTCGAACGTCGCGCCATGACGATAGGGGGCAAGCGCCCACTGATTGTTGAAGCACCCCGGTGTGCTGAACCGCGCGGGATTTGCGAGGTCCGTGCAAATGTCCGGAGATCCCGAATAGGCGGCGTTCCAGTATTGGGCGGCCGGAGCATTCTCGTCCAGCGCGATGGCGACATTCGGCGCGCTCTCTTCCCTGGAACTCGATCCGTCGATGGCAATGTCGATCTTCAGAGTCGGAGACGGCACCAGACGCAGCGCGAACCGTCCGGCGAACTGGTCCGTGTCGCCCAGATCGTGCGCCTGGGGCAGCACGCCTTTCACATGTCCGTCACGCTTGTGCACGAAGGCCGACACGCTCGAATAGATGCCTTCAGCGAGCGGGATATCGACGATGCCCTTCATCTGGATGCGATTGAAGCGACCGGTCGTGACTTCCATCGAACCGGAGAGAACTTCGCCCGGCTTCTTGGTCACGACGCTGACCGCGCCGCCGATGGTGTTGCGTCCGAACAGCGTGCCCTGCGGACCGCGCAGCACTTCGATGCGCTCCACATTGAGGACATCGAGGACATTGCCGACGCCGCGCGAGATATAGACGCCGTCGAGATAGAGGCCGACGCCCGGATCGGCCGAGAGCTGATAGTCGTTCTGGCCGATACCGCGAATGAAGATGGCGGCAGTGGCATTGCTCGCGGAAATAGGGACCGAGCTGTTGAATTTGACGTTCGGCGTGAAGTCACCGATCTGCGTCACGTTCTCGATCGAACGCGCCTCGAGTCCTTCTGACGTCACCGCCGAGATCGAGATTGGTGTGTCCTGCAGCGATTCCTCGCGGCGGCGGGCCGTGACGGTGATCATTTCGACACCGCCATCATCTTCCACGACTCCCTCTTCGGAGCCCTGCGCCAGCGCCGGGGCTGCCGGAATCGCGAGAGCGGCCAAGGCCGCTCCGAAGAAAAGGCACGTCCTGAACGATTGGCGGCTATCCAACAGAGAACCCTGTTTCGTCATTGTTTACTCCCTAAGACCTTCAAGGCCTGCGGATCGCCGGCCCCCCATCTTGATACGCCGACCGGACAGGGGGAAAGTTCCAAGATGCCGCCTTGGCCGCGACACGGACCCCCGGACCGATTTTGCCCTTGCAGTTTTCCGGCAATGGCGTTCAGCCGCTAGCCTCTGACCGCCATCGACGACACCTGAGCGCCGTCAAATCATCGTCAACCGGCCTGCTCCGGAGCGGCCTGACGCAACGAAAAGGCCCCGGAAAACCGGGGCCTTTCGCGGGGGAGCTTCGCCTCCGGGGTGCAGTCGTTCACTGCAGGCCGGTCAGCCGATTTCAGTGGCCGCCAAGACGCTTGAGAGTCACCGAGGGACGTTCGCCGAAGCGCTCGAAATAGTCGCGGGCGAATTTCGACAAATGCGTGAATCCGCAAGCCAGCGCCACCTCGGTGACGGTCAGGCCCTTTTCCGCGCCTTCGCGCAATTGCCGGTGGACCAGCACGAGGCGGCAATTCTTGAGGTAGTTCATCGGGGTCGTGCTACGAAACCGGCGAAACCCGGTATGCAGCGACCGGGCCGAAACCCCCGATACCGCAATCATCTCCTCAAGCGTGATCGGGTCGGATGCATGGTGGTGGATGAATTCCTCGACCCGCCGGACGTAGTAGGGCGCGGGAAGCGAGACCGGCGCGTTGAACTGTTCGGTATGGTTGTGCGGCACGGCAGCCAGCAGCAGGCGTTGCAGGGCTTGTTCGACCGCCCCGACCGCGCGCGAATGGCCGAAGGCCGACACGCCGGTATCGAGGTCGTCGCAGATTGTCCGTACCATCTGGGCAAAGGCAACGGCGGCACCTTCAAGTCTGACAGGAACGGAACTGAACTTGAGATCGCCGGGCCGGAAACCCAGTTCCTGCGCCAACACGGACTCAAGCCCTTCCTTGGAAAGCTTCACGGTGAAATGCTTGTAGCCCTCACCGAACGATTGCTTGACGCGCGATTCCGGGTTGAGCACGCACATGTGGCCGGGGCGCAGCTCGAACGTAGAGTGCTCCTGACTGATCTCCGCCACGCCGGACAGGGAAAACTGCACGAGGAACAGGGACTCCATCGGTGGAATCTTCACCACTACCCGGCCATAGGGATTGCCGTAATCCGTCGCGTTCAGACTGACAGATTGGAGCGAGGCGTGATTGTGACGAAAATCGATCGGAGGCAGCCCCCCTTCGAGCCGGAGATCGTGGGGGCAGAACATCTTGCTCATATGGTGATGGACTTCGCCCAGGTCCTTCGAGACCAGTCTTGGCAGGCTCGCCAGCGGCAAACCTGCGCCGTCCCAGTGGGTGTTCGCTCGCTCTGCCAACATCGTTACTCACCCTTTGCCAAGATATTCCCGCGTCTCAAACGGTATCGAAAACATCGTCCATCGGTGCGCCCGGCGAGAGCCAGGCAGTCTTGCTGTGCGAAAGCCCGAGCGCCAGCAGCATCTCGCATGTCTTGTAACCGACAAGACCCGGATTGATCACCGGCACCTCAAGCCTTTCGGCAAGATAGGCATGCGACTGGTGCATGGTGGTGGATCCAAGGATCAGGACATCCGCACCGTCCTCATCGATCGCCCGGCGCGCGGCATCGAGCAGCAGCGGAAAGACGCTGTCTTCCTTGCCCGAAAGCAGTTCGGTCGTGTCGGGCCGCACGCCGATAGACCGGATGGAGGCAAGCTTGTGCTCCATCCCCTGTTCGCGCAGCACCTTGTCGAAAAGCCACCGCCAGCGATCCCACATGCTGAGGATCGAAAAGCGCCGTCCAAGCTGCCCGGCAAGCGCATAGGTGGACTGCGCAGTACCTACGACGGGTATCGTCAGACGCGAGCGAAGAGCCGCTACGCCCGAATCGCTCATGGAGTTGATGCACACCGCCGCACAGCCTTCCGCCTCGGCCCTTGCCCCGGCTTCGAGGCAATAGGCATCCGCGATTACGCCCTCGTAATGCGAATCGAGCGCCGTGCCGCCGCGCGCGGCGCAAGCGAACTCCACCGTTACGCCCGGTGCGACCAGATGGGCGGGAATCTGGGATGCAAAGGCCTCCAATGCCTCTTTCGGCACCGGTACGGGCACGATCATCCTGATCTTTCGGTCCACTAGGAACGCTCCCTGCTTCAGCCCTGCGGCACTCCCCGACCGACGGTGGCGTGCGCGGACAATTCGCGAGTGAAAAGGCTGCAATGCTGGGCCGTCGATGTCCAATACCAAATTGCCGTGTTTCCAGACCTTTCAGGTATGATGCGAGGGCATCACCGGGCTTCTGCTCGGGATGGCACAAGCTCGGGCCATGATTGAAAGGCATATTCCGCGCTCAGCGGCCATGCGCTGCACAGGAATGATAGCGGATGCCCAATCGAGGGCGCAGCCTGAAACCCGGATCAGGACTGGAGAGCATGCATGGCAAACGGACTGCCGGACGAATTCGCGGACCTTCTTCCTTATCTGGACTGGGCTCGCCCCACCGAGCTTGAGCGCAACGAGAAGCGGTGGTCCGCCACGATGGAGGAAAGCCAGAGCTTCTATGATGCCATGCTGGCGCGCGGTCCGGCGGCACTGGAATTTCTCGATCGCTTCGAACTGGCGGAAATCGAGGGCGAGAACCTCGCCCTGCTGAACATGTGCCTGTCGCTCGCCGAATGCTCCGCCACGATCGAGATGTACGAAGACCCGCAGCCCAAATACGTCTTCCCGATCGACCGCTTTGTGCCCGTGCACGACGCCTGGCCCCTCGCCCCAACCGGAGTCCGCTCATGACATTCGAGCCACGCCGCTTCATGAACCGCTACCCGGAAGAAAGCCGCGATCCGGTTCCAGTCGAACGCTATACCTCGCCTGAATACTTCGAGCTCGAGCGCGAGCGGGTGTTTCGCCGCAAGTGGCTCAATGTCGGCAATGTGCTGCAAGCGCCCAAGCCGGGCGACTATTTCGTCGTCGATCTCCAGGTGCTGGATACGTCGCTGCTGGTGATCCACGGCATGGACGGCCAGTTCCGCGCCTTCCACAACATGTGCTCGCATCGCGGCGCGCCTGTCGCCTGGGACAAGCAGGGGTCATGCAGGAACTATCTCGCGTGCCGCTTCCACGGCTGGGTCTATGACACGACCGGCAAGCTCGTGCACATCTCGGACGCCGAGAATTTTCCCGGCGTGAAGGCGGAGGACAATGGCCTGACCTCGGTGAACTGCGAAGTCTGGGAATCGTTCATATTCGTCAACCTTGCCGACCAGCCCGAGGAAAGCCTCGCCGAGTTCCTTGCGCCCGTCACAGACGAGATCGGTCGTTTCGACTTCAGCGGCTATACCCCGGCATTTTCCTACCGCATCGATGAGGCGGTCAACTGGAAGACGCTGCAGGAAGCCCAGCTGGAAGGCTGGCACCTGCCGTTCCTTCACGAAAAGACGCTGGCCCGCGCGGTCAAGGTCGAAGGCAGCCAGTATCGCCACGCGGCGATCGAACTTCACGGCCTGCACGGCGTGCTGGGATCGCCGCCGCCCGACAGCTTCACGCCGCCGCCGACCGCAGAACTGGCCAGCCGCTTCGGCACCGGCACGGTTCAGGCCTTCGGCAGCAAGGTGGAAAACGCCGACGAAGGCTATCGCTTCCGCGGCTCGTTCGACTTCTGGCACATCTTCCCCAATCTCTTCATCGGGCTGCTCAACGGGCTCTATTTCACTTTCAACATCTGGCCCGTAGCCGTCGATCGCAGCATCTGGGAGATCAAGGGCTACTACCCGCCGGTCCGCACCGCGGGCGAACTGTTCGCGCGGGAATATTCCAAGGTGGGCCTGCGCGACCCGATGATGGAAGACTGTTTCACGCATGAGTTGGTCTGCGCCCAGCTCAAGTCCGGAGCGAAGCAGCACATCCACTTTCAGGACGAGGAAATCCTGGCCCGCCACCTCGGTAGCGGGGTGGACCTGTGCGTGCGTGGCCTCGCCTGAACGAGCCGCGCCAACAGATCGGGGAGGCTGGCTTGGGCAGATCTATCAAGCAGGACGTGCTTATCGTCGGCGCCGGTCATTCCGGCGCGGCGCTGGCCGCGTGCCTGCGCGGCAAGGGATTCCAGGGTTCGATAATGCTTGTCGGGGACGAACCCCACCTGCCCTACGAACGCCCTCCGCTCTCCAAGGCCGCATTGCTTGGCGCGGACGCCTATGAACCCATCCTGCTGCGCAGCGCCGATTTCTGGAATCAGGAGCGGATCGAGCTGGCCCTCGGCTGCGTGGTGGAATCCATCGAACCGGATAGCCGCACCGCGCGGCTATCGGACGGCCGTAGCGTCAGTTACTCATGGTGCGTGCTCGCGACCGGAGGCCGTGCGCGCGCGCTCGAATGCGAGGGCGCCGACTTGGCGGGCGTTCACCGCCTGCGCAATCTCGACGACACGATGCGGTTGCGGGCCGCGTTGAGGCAATGCGAGAAACTCGTCGTCATTGGCGCGGGTTACATCGGGCTCGAGGTCGCCGCCTCGGCGCGTTCGCTGGGCATGCAGGTCGATGTGGTCGAGACCAGGGACCGGGTACTTTCCCGCGTCACCTCGCGCGTGGTTTCGGGCTTCATCGAGGCCCGGCACCGCGCCCACGGCGTCCGCTTCCACCTGACGCGCGCGGCCGCTTCCATCGAAGGCGGCGAAAGGGTCAGCGCGGTCGTTCTCGACGACGGCACCCGTCTTGCCGCCGACCTTGTGCTCGCGGGCGTCGGCATCGATGCGGAAACGAGCCTCGCCGAAGCCGCGGGAATCGCCTGCCACGGCGGCGTGCTGGTCGATTCGGCCTTTCGCAGTTCCGCTCCCGGAGTGCTTGCCGTGGGCGACTGCGCGCGCCATCCCAACGATTTCGCCGATGGCCTGTGGCGCCTCGAATCGGTGCAGCATGCGCAGGATTCGGCGGCAATCGCCGCAAGCACCATCCTTGGCCTCGGCTCGTCCTACCACGACGTCCCGGCATTCTGGTCGGAGCAATACGACCTGCGGCTGCAATCGGCCGGTATCGCGCGCGATGCGGACGATCTCGTGGTACGCGGCGACACCGGTGAAGGTTCGTTCTCGGTGGTCTACATGCGCGAAGGCCGCATCATCGCGATCGACGCGATCAATGCCCCGCGCGAATTCATGGCGGCGCGCCGCCTGATCGCCGAACGCGTCAACATCGATCGGGCGTCGCTGACCGACGCCGGCGTCTCGCTCAGGGCCTTTGCCTAGTCATGGCCGTGGGCATCGCTTGCGTGCAGCGCACAACTGACCTCGATCAGGTGTTCCAGCTCGGGCGAAATGTCGCCTGCGCGGTGGATCATCATGATCGGCGAACGGGCATTACGCTCCACGATCGGCAGATACCGCACGTCGTCCCGGCGCAGGCGCTGCACCGACTCGGGAACCACGCTCAGGCCCGCATGCGCGGCGACGAGGCCGATGGCCGTCTGCAATTCGCGCACTTCGATGAGGTTGGTCACCTGGAGACCGAGATCGTGATAAACGCCGAGGATCTGGTCGGCATAACTGGGGCGCGCCGGACGGGGATAGACGATCAGCGGCTCCTCCAGCAGCTCCGCCAGATGAAGCGCTTCGCCCCGCTGCGCCAGACGATGATCGACCGGCAGGACAGCGACGAGCGGCTCTTCCGCCAGGACAATTCGTCTGATTCCGGGAGTCTCCAGACGGAGGCGGCCAAAGCCGACATCGATGCGCCCGTCCTTGAGCGCGGCGATCTGCTCGACCGTCGAACATTCCAGCAGCGAGACATCGACGTGGCTCGCGTGGTCACGAAACCGGCGGATGACTTCGGGCAACAGGCCATAAAGGGTCGAGCCGACGAAGCCGATGACGAATCGCTGCCGCCCCGCCTCGGACAGGTGGTGCATGGCCGAACGCAATTGTTCCACCCCCGACAGCACGTGGACAGCCTGCTCGTAGAGAAGCCGTCCCGCCTCGGTCAGTCGCAACGGACGGGAATCGCGGGCGATCAGTTCGGCGCCGACTTCCTCCTCGAGTTGGCGGATCTGTCGGCTGAGCGGAGGCTGGGCGATGTTGAGCGTCTCGGCCGCACGGGTGAAGTTTCGCTCGTTGGCCACGGCGACGAAGTAACGCAGGTGCCTGAGTTCCATACCATACCTACAAGATATTGCAGCGGACCCAGACGGTCCTTTGCTCCTGTCGCCACAAACCATAGCAGAAGCGCGAGTTCAATGCTTCAGGCAGACAAACAATGCCGATAAAGTTGGAAAAGATTGATACCTGGATTGTCGATATTCCGACGATCCGGCCGCACGTCCTGTCGATGACCTCGATCAGCAAGCAGGTCATGATGCTGGTACGAATCAGCTTTTCGGACGGCTCGGTCGGTCTGGGCGAAGGCACGACCATCGGCGGACTGGCCTATGGCGACGAGAGCCCCGAAGGCATGAAGCTGGCCATCGACCGTTATTTCGCGCCATTGCTGATCGGGCGCGACGGTTCCGAGCCGGCGGCGCTGATGGCGATCCTGCGAAGCCAGATTGTCGGAAACCATTTTGCCATGCACGCCGTGGAGACGGCATTGCTCGACGCTGCGGCGCGGCGCGCCGGACTGCCGCTTTCCGCCCTGCTCGGCGGCGCACGCCAGCAGCGCCTCCCGGTGCTGTGGACGCTCGCCAGCGGCGATACCGGTCGCGACATCGAGGAAGCCGAGGCAATGCTCGCGGCCCGGCGACACGACACGTTCAAGCTCAAGATCGGCAAGCGCACGATGCCCGAGGATGTCGCACACGTCGCGGCGATCAAGCGCGCGCTGGGAGATCGCGGGTCGGTGCGGGTCGATGTCAATCAGGCATGGGACCGCATCACCGCCCGCAAAGGCGCACAGATGCTTGCCGACGCCGGAGTGGACCTGATCGAGCAACCGCTGCCACGTGACGACCGGCTGGGCATGGCGCGGCTCACGGCAAGCTCCCCGATTGCGATCATGGCGGACGAAGCTCTTCGCGGCCCGAGGGATGCGCTCGAATTCGTGCGGGACAGCGCGGCCCACGCCTTCTCGCTGAAGCCCGCGCAGGCAGGCGGTCTGTCCGCCGCGCGCGACGTGGCGGCGATCGCCAGGGCCGGACACATCGGGCTTTACGGCGGCACCATGCTCGAAGGTGGCATCGGCACGACAGCGTCGGCCCACCTGTTCGCCAGCCTGCCCGAGCTGGAATGGGGCACCGAGCTTTTCGGCCCGCTGCTGCAAACCGAGGAAATCCTCGTGGAGCCACTGGTCTACCGGGACTTCGCGCTGGAGGTTCCGACCGGTCCGGGCCTCGGCGTCGAGCTCGACATGGACAAGGTGGAGCACCTGCGCCGCGACGGCCCGTCGCGCACTGTAACCGGCCCTTCGGCCAGGGAGAATGTCTGATGCTGTTCATGGTCCGCATGGATGTCCATGTCCCCCACCACCTCTCACCTGAGGAATTCGATGCGCTCAAGGCCACGGAGAAGGCCCGTGCCGAAGAGTTGCAGCGCGCGGGCAAATGGGTGCACCTGTGGCGGATCGCCGGGCAATACGCCAACATCAGCGTGTTCGACGTCGCCGACGCTGGCGAGCTTCACGACATCATGACCAGCCTTCCGCTGTTCCCTTTCATGACCACCGAGGTGACGGCGCTGTGCCGTCATCCCTCTGCCATTTCCGCCTGACCGGCGACCCCAAGGAGGATGCCATGACAAACATCGTCAAGTCACCACAAGTGCAAGCCCTGCTCGACCGGGCTGCCGGTATCGATCAGGACGGGGGCAATCCCCGCCTCAAGGCCATCATGCGCGATCTGCTTGAGAACCTTGCCGCCATCATCGAGCGCCACGACATCAGCGAGGACGAGTTTTGGCTCGCGCTCGGTTTCCTCCAGGAAGGTGCGGGCGAGTTCGGCCTGATCGCGCCGGGCGTCGGGATAGAGCACTTCCTCGATCTGCACATGGACGCGAAGGACGCGGAAGCCGGCGTTTCCGGCGGCACTCCGCGTACGATCGAGGGCCCGCTCTATGTGGCGGGATCGCCGCTGGTCGATGGCGACCTCACCCGGACCAACGACGTCAACCTGACGACCGATCCGGACGATACGGAGACGCTCACCATGTCTGGCAGGATGACCGGCCCGGATGGCGAGCCGGTGAAGGATGCGATCCTGCACGTGTGGCACGCCAATTCGCAGGGCTTCTATTCGCATTTCGACCCGACCGGCGCGCAATCGCCGTTCAACAACCGGCGGCGGATCAAGCTGGGACCGGACGGCCGCTATTCGTTCCGCTCAAAAATGCCGCGCGGCTATTCCTGCCCGCCGGGCGGTGCCACGGAGAAGCTCATGCAGGCGCTTGGCCGCCACGGCGACCGCCCTGCTCACGTCCACTTCTTCGTGGAGGCGCCGGGCTATCGCACGCTGACCACGCAGATCAATTTCGGCGACGATCCTCGCGCCCATGACGACTTTGCCTTCGGCACGCGCGAAGGGCTTTTGCCGGTGCCGGATCGCAGCGGCGGCAATCCGCACATCGAATTCGATTTCCAGCTTCAACGCGCTCGTTCCGACGAGGACGAGGGCTTTTCCGAAAGACCCCGCACCGCGGCATGAACAAGCTCTATTCCTCACCGGCCACCGCGCTCGACGGCCTGCTGTTCGACGGCATGACGATCATGTCGGGCGGATTCGGGCTCTCGGGCAATCCCGAGAGCCTCATCCCGGAAGTCCGGGCCAGCGGCGTGCGCGACCTTACGGTCATTTCCAACAATGCCGGAGCGGAGGGCTTCGGCCTGTGGACCCTTCTGCAGACGCGCCAGGTCAGTCGGATGATCAGCTCCTACATCGGCGATAACAAGTTGTTCGAGCAGCAGTATCTCGCCGGGGAGCTTGAGCTTGAACTCAATCCGCAGGGCACCCTGGCCGAGCGCATCCGGGCGGGCGGCGCGGGCATTCCCGCCTTCTTCACCCGCACCGGCGTCGGCACGGTCGTGGCCGAGGGAAAGCCCTACGAAGTGTTCGAGGGCGAAGGCTATATACGCGAGACATGGCTGCGCGCCGACCTGGCCATCATCAAGGCCTGGCGGGCCGACACCGCAGGCAACCTGATGTTCCGCAAGACCGCGCGCAATTTCAACCCGGACATGGCGACCGCCGGACGGGTCACCGTCGTGGAAGCGGAGGAGATCGTGCCCGAAGGCGCGATAGATCCGGACCATGTCCATACGCCGGGCATCTATGTCGATCGCATCGTCGCCTGCACGGTCAACGAGAAGCGCATCGAGCAGCGCACCATCCGCCGGAGGGAAGACGCCTGATGGCCTGGTCGCGCGATGAAATGGCGGCACGCGCGGCGCGCGAACTGCGCGACGGCGACTATGTCAATCTGGGTATCGGCATCCCGACACTGGTGGCCAACCATATCCCTCCCGGCGTTGAGGTGGTCCTGCAGTCGGAAAACGGCATGCTCGGCATGGGGCCTTTTCCTTTCGAGGACGAAATCGACCCCGACCTCATCAACGCCGGCAAGCAGACCATCACCCTGTTGCCCTCATCCAGCTTCTTCTCTTCGTCGCAGAGCTTCGCGATGATCCGTGGCGGCCATATCGACATTGCCGTACTCGGCGCGATGGAAGTCAGCGCGGCAGGCGACATCGCCAACTGGACGGTGCCCGGCAAGATGGTCAAGGGTGTCGGCGGCGCGATGGACCTCGTCGCCGGCGTGCGCCGCGTGGTCGTGGTGATGGAACATTGCAGCAGGGACGGACGCCCCAAGATCCTGCCCGAATGCACGCTTCCGCTCACCGGCCAGCGGGCGGTCGACCTGATCGTCACCGATCTCGGCGTGATGGCCTGCGACAAGGCGCAAGGCGGACTGCGGCTCGTGGAACTGGCACCGGACGTGACGGTCAGTGAAATCGTCGACAAGACCGGTGCGCCTATGGATACCTCAGCCCATGCCTGAAAGCCCTGCCATGCCCGAGCCGCACGGCTTCGTCACGCTCATAGACGGCTGCCGGATTGCATGGCGAAGCGACGGGCCGAGCGAGGCGCCGGTCCTTGTCCTGTCCAACTCGCTGGGCACTGCAATGGCCATGTGGGACGAGCAGGTCGCCGCTCTGGCCGGACCCTTCCGCTTGCTACGCTACGATGCACGCGGACACGGAGCGTCGACTGCGCCTCCGGGCGACTACTCGCTCGACCGCCTGGGGCGCGATGTCGTCGAATTGCTCGATGCTCTGGGCATCGAACAGGCGAATTTCTGCGGCCTGTCGCTGGGGGGAATGACCGGGCAGTGGCTGGGGGTTCACGCCCCCGAGCGGATCACGAAACTGGTCATCGCCAACAGTTCGTCCTGCATGGGGCCGCCCGATTCATGGCAACAACGCATGAATGTGGTGCGCGAACAGGGCATGGCGGCAATCGCGCAGGCCGTCATCGACCGCTGGTTCACCCCCCGGTTCATCGCCGGCGAAGCACTGGGGCTGGCGCGCACGCACGAGCAGCTCCTCGCGACCTCTCCGCAAGGCTATGCGGGCTGCTGCGCGGCGATCCGCGACATGGACCTGCGCCCCGTGGTCCATCTCATCGGCCGACCCACCTTGGTCATAGGCGGAAGCGATGATCCCGCGACCCCGCCCGAGCACGCCGAAGCCATTGCCTCGGCCATAGCCGGATCGCGGCTGGTAACGCTCGATGCTGCCCACCTGTCGAACATCGAACAGCCCGAGGCCTTCACCACGGCGCTGCTCGATTTCCTGGGCTGACCCCTATCAGCGTTCGATAAGCAGCATGCCGTCGCGCTCGATCACTTCGTAGGCGCGGATCGGCTCCGAACAGGGCGCCGCGCGCGGCTCGCCGGTGCTGATGCAAAACGAGCCCATGTGGAACGGGCAGAATATCTGTCCGTCTTCGACATAGCCTTCGGCCAGCGAGGCCTCGCCATGCGTGCACAGGTCGTCGGTGCAGAAATAGCTGCCCTCCCAGAGATAGACGCTCACCGCATGGTCGTCCGGCAGGACCACCCGCAACGGTTCGTCTGCGGGCACATCCCCGACCCTGCACAGTGTCTGCACGCTCTTTTCCTCCATTATCGTTTTCGTCGCGCCAATCGGATCAGTCATGGGTCACCTTGCCCGTCCATGGCGTCGCATTGGGGCTATCGAGGCGCGGCTCCAGCCGCACGCTGTCGAAAAGCCAGACCCCGTCGCGCACACTCAACAGGCTGTCGTACCAGCCGCCATACCAGCTGTCGGCCTCGGTCCCGTCGTCCTGCTTCATCGTCGCCAGTTCCCAGAGATACCACCGGCACTTGGCCGACGATGCGTCGTCCGCAAGGTCGATCAGGGGCGAAACCATGTAGTGCAACGACCATGTGACCAGGGTTTCGGCGATCTGGCTCAGCCCATCGGCAATCGCCTCGCGCCCGACGAGGTGGGCCACACCGTCCAGTATCCATTCGGCGTCCTCGCTGAAAAGCGGGCCCAGGATTGCCGGATCGTTCTTGCGATCCGCGCCCACGGCATAGGTCGCGATCAGCTTGCGGATCGCCTCATTGGCCTCGATACGCCGCAACCGCAGTTCGAGAGATGCATCCATACTCAGCGTGGTCCGTTGGGCGGCAGGGCCTGCCAGGTCTCATCCGCGCCGTGAACGGCGACGAAGCGGGCTTCCTCGAAGGAATAGGGCACGCTCGGGTCGCCCCGATAGAACTCCACATGCGGTGCGATTTCCGCCATCGACAGGGCAATATTGAATATCCCCCTATGGCTCTCCGGCAATTCGCCAAGCGCGAAGCGATCGCATTCGTCGAGGATTGCCTCCACGCGAGGCAATACGGCGTCATAGAACGCGCGCAGTTCCTCGCGGCTCGCCTCGCGCCGCGTCAGGGTGCGCTGGTCGGCGGTCGGCAAGGCCCATTGCGCAAAGGGGGCAAGATCCTCAAATCCAGCGGGAAATGTGATTTCCATCTGCATTGCATTTGTCCTTCTGTCGCAGTCAGGCGTTCACGAAATCATCGACCACAACACAGTTGTGGCGGATGAGGATTTCTTCGTCCTGCAGGTGCTGGAACTTCTTCGCGCCGGAAAGCATGGCACGATAGGTGTCTTCCATCGTCGCGGTATCTTCCAGCCAGGCGTTGCGCTGCAACACCATGGCCCGTTCGAACCCCCAGAGTTCCGAGTAGCTTTCCGGCCGCTTGAGATAATACTTGCCTTCCCACAGGGTCTTGTCGTGGGCGATCGGCCAGAACTGGTGAGTGAACCAGATCCCTTCCGAAACATGCAGCAGGACGCTGGGAAACAGCACGCTGAGTTCGAAGGCCCAGTCCGGATCCTGATTGGGATTGAGCGTGGGCGGCAGGCTCGAACTGCCAGCCTGTGCCGCCAGCGAACTACGTGACCGTTCGTTGGCGAGGTCGCCAATCGGAGTGCTCGCCGGTGGCGTATCCAGCTGAAGCCGAACCGAACAGGTCCGGTGCGGTCCGAACAGTTGCACGTCCTCTATGGCCGCCTGGAACACGTTGGGGAACGAGCCAGCATGGATCGTATCGACGTGATAGGCCTCCGCAAAGGCATCGGAGGCGACCTTCCAGTTGCAATCGAGCGTGGTGTGATAGGTGAATCCGTAGTCGGCGGCGGCGAAGTCGAAACCGCCGAAGTGATCCGCATAGCCGCCGAGAAAGTCCTTCAGCGACTGCACCGGACCGGGATCGACATTGACGAAAACAAAACCCGCCCAGGTATCGCAGTGCACTTCCGTCAGGCCGTTCGATGCCTTGTCGAAGCAACTGTAGAAGCGATCCTCGTGCGGCACGTTCACCAGTTCGCCCTGGGCATTGTAGACCCAGCCATGGAACCGGCAGGTGACGATGCCCGCGCGATTGTGGCCGTAGGTCTCCTGCCCCGATTCGGTCACGACCGTATTGCCGCGGTGCGAACAGGCATTGTGGAAGGCGCGGATGGCACCGTCCTTGCCGCGAATGATGATGACCGACGTGTCGGCGCAATCCAGCCGCCGGACCTTGTAGGAACCGGGCTCCGGCAGTTCCCGCTCAAGCGAGACATAGAGCCACTGCTTCTTGAATATCTGGGCCTTTTCCTTCTCGTAATAGGCCGGATCGACGTAGGGCGTCACCGGCAGCGGCTCCTGTCCGAGGTGCGGATACTTGCGCGCCCAGCGTCCGGGGGCCTTGTCGATGGTGGGTGTCTGGGTTGCCATTGCGTGTCTCCTGCATCCCTCTGAATATAACGCCGATAACCTGCGTGCATCCGGGTCAGCTATCCCGCAACTGCATTGCTTTGGCCGTCCGGCGCAGATTTCAGTCCTTGCCGTATTGCTCCTCGACCAGATGCATGATCCCCATGCGGGCGATGATCGATTTGGGGCAGAGGAATGTCACGCGCACCACGCCCGGCAGTCGGCTGATCTCGATCGATCCCGCGATCGTCGCACGGTTCAGCACCTCGTCATAGGGAAGGCCGGTGATCCGCGCGGCCCGGTCGAGCCCGCACTTGGTCGCATCGTTCAGATTGGGGCCTGAACCGATGAAGGTGACGGGAGCGTTGTCCTCGATCTCGGTCTGGCCATATTTGCGCCCGAGCTCCACCACCGCGGCACGTTCGGCTGCATCCATCGGCCGCGCGAGGAACGGAAGGTCGTCCGGCGTTTGCAGGAGAATCGGCCCGTCGATGGCCAGCCCTTTGATGACCTCGACCTGGAGTTCGACCTCGCCCGAAACGTCGGTCGCGTGGCCTGCGATCTCGCCATTGCCCTGCTGGGCATGCATATCGCCCATGTAAACGCCGCCGCCCGGCACCTTGACTGGGCATATCAGGATCGCGCCCTCGCGGACCGAATTGGTATCCATGTGTCCGTCGGTCTTGTGCCGGTCGAGCTCCTCCTGGGTGAAGCTGTAGCCGTGCGGCGCATCCAGCAGGAAGGCGCCAAAATCCCCGGCATTGTGGGAATCGGGCAAGTCTCGCGAAGGAACGGTGCCAATGTTGCCGAGGAAGGGCCGCATCCGCGCGGCGAGTCCGGCTATGTCGGCGCGCGCAAGCGCGAGGATCGAATGCTGGGCGGAATGTTCCGGCATGGCGGCATTGGCGTTGGCATCGGCAGCAAGGCTTTCGGCCACGCCCTTGTTTACCGTCAGCGAGACCTGGTTCTCGCGATCGAGGACGATGACATAGCCGTTGCTGAAGCGGAACGCGTTTACCTCGGCCCCGCAATGATCGCAGTGGACGGCATCATCGCCGATGCCTTCGATATGGCTTGCAGGGCTGGTCGTTCCGCAGGCCGGGCAGAGCTTGGCGACGAAAGGATCGCCGACATAGCGGCCATCGACGAATTCCATCACGCCCGAGGACGTTGCCAGCGAAGTGACACGCACCTTCTTCAGCCGGATGGCGATGGCGTCGCCGATCTCGGCTCCCTCGACCATGACCGGCCGGGTGACTTCGTGGCCGCCCTGGAACTTGGGCGTAATCATCGGGCCCCAACAGCCCGGCGGCGTGCCGCTACGGATTATCCCGCCGCTGCGCACCGTCGCGACCGGCTCGATCCCCGGACCAACGATCCCGCCGCTGTAATCATAGACGCCAACCTCGTCGCGCACGCTCACCATTAAATGCTCCTCGGCAAAGGACGGAATCCGGTACCGCCGGTGAGATTACCTTACGGACTCGGGCCAGCGCCCCAAAAGGCCATGACCGCAGCCAATAGCCGCCCAGCGAAGCAAAGTGCCGTGGCAGCGCCTGCTGACACGGGAACGGGCGAAATGTCATCGCATGCTGACAGACATTTTCGCCGGACTGCTACGGATGTCCTGTTCATTTGATGGAATGCGGTCGCTGATGTAACTGCGGAGCGGCCCCGCTTCAAAGACGGTGCCACGAGGGAGAGGATAAGAGAAAATGGCAGTTCCCGCCCACGTCCCCGG
>JAGREJ010000126.1 GCA_020446595.1 Novosphingobium sp.
GCTTCGCCTTGCTGCCCGGACGTTCCATGGAATCGACAAACTCCGTTGGTTCGGAAGTTGCGATACGGCCTCAGGCGTAACGGGATGACGAAGGGAAATGGTTAATCTGGATACTATTTCGGTTCATCGGGCGGGCTAGAAACCGAAGCCGTCACCGCCATCGCCGCCGTTGGCACCGTCACCGCCATCGCCACCGTCGCCGCCGTCACCACCGTCGCCGCCGTCACCACCATCGCCGTCGCCGCCGCACTGGTATTCCACGCTCGCGCCGGGAACGATGATTGGCTGGGTGAATGACATGGTCGGCGGTTCGAACCCGAAAATGCCGCTTATCTCGATCGGCTTGTACCGCAGTTCGAGGTCATACTTTGCCGCGCCGGTGATGCCGCTGTCCGCGGTCGTCACGCAGGCTTCGAGTTCTTCGGACCTCAGGCTGTAGGGTGGGCGGCTCGCGATAGCCAGCGCGACCTGCTCCATCTGCGCGGGCAGCATCTGGTTGTTGCGCTGATACTCGACCACCGTGAAGCGTTCAGCATCGAAGGCCGCCGAGCGCACCGAATTGTAGTTCTGCATGTAGATGCCGACCATCAGCACGCCGAGCAGCAATGTGATGAGGGCAGGGGCGATCAGCGCGAATTCGAGCGTCGCCGCACCGTCCTTGCCGCGCTTCAGCCTCGAAAGGAGCCGCGCGCCGCTCATGACACCTGGATCGTGCGATCCACCTCGTAATTGAACGATCCGCCCAGGCCGATCTTCGACCAGGTCGGCGTCCAGGAGTCCTGGAGTTCGATCTTCACATAGGCCGAAACGCGCTTCCTGCGCCACTTGCGCTGGTCGTCATCCGCCCCGTCGCATTGCGAGGCCTCTGTGACATAGGTGCTGGCAGAATCGCAGCGCCACAACTTCGTGACAGTCACCTGGTCCTCGTTGAGTTCGAGGCTGTCCATCAGCATCGACTTGATTTCAGCCAGATAGACTTCTTCGGTGCTCTGGTTCGCGGCGAGCGCAACGGCGGTTGCTTCCGCCGCACCGCCCTGAAGCTCGTGCTGGCGTGCAACCATCTCGCTTACTTCGAAACTGCCTGCCGACATGAGGATCAGCAGCGGCGCAACAATCGCCATCTCGACTGCGACAGCGCCGCGCGTGTCCCGCCTGAGGAACGATCCTATGCTCGCGAGCGTCTTCATGCGATCAGCCTCACTTCTGTTGCCGAACTGCCAACCTCGATGCTCTCCTCAGCAGGACACAGGGTTTCGAGCACGGCGCCGCCTCCGATGGCGATCCTTCGGGCTGAAATCTGCAGACACTGCGAAGCGACATCTGCTGTGCTCAGCACCGTCATGTCACCGGAAGGCAGGTACATCAGGCCCTCGATCAGCGACTGCGAGTTGCCGTTGAGCAGATGGCCTGGATTGGGCGGATTGTTGTTGCGATGCTCGAAGACAAGAATACCCTCGAGTTCGTCGGCACGGGTTGAACTATAGCCAGCAGTGGTAAGCTCGGATGAAGTCATCGGCGTCAGCGTGATCTTGTTACCCTGGCCGTTCCCACCGAATTTCAATTTCGCACCGTTCTTGAGCACGAACATCACACCCGAACCTGTCACGTCATAGTTGGCTGCAAGATCAAGGTCGCCACCATCGATGACGTAGATGCCTTTGGCGAGCACAGTTGTGCATTTGACAACAAGGCCGCCCGAATAGGTTCCCGGCAGCAGGCTCGCCTGCTTCTTGTTGCCCTTGCCCGTGCATTCATTGGTGCGCGCCGTCGGATTGTCCGGTGGAACCAGGTCAGCATACATATCGAAGAGGTTGGTCAGCCCTTCGGTAACAACGCCTTCCAGTTCAGTCGGCACGTTGGCGGTGCCGCAAGTCGCAATGGAACCCGTGGTCACGGAGGCGGATCCGTCGATGTTGACGGCGTTTTCCTCGCAGGACAGCGCGGCAAGCCCGCACTGTGCCCTGACTTCCGCGTTGCCACCGATCGAGAGCGTATCGTCGTCATCTTCCTCGAGCGCGACGAGGCATGCGTTGTACTGTCCGCCCTCGGCGAAGGACGCCTGCGAACTGACCTCGATGGTAACTGCGCTACCCATGATAAAGCCGCTGAACGGCAGCTTCTTGGTCGCCGTTGCCGTCACGATGACGCTGTTGTCCTCGCCACCGGCATAGTTGGCCAGCACAACGCTCGGCGAGCTGGAAAAGTCCTCGGTGATCGCGCGATTGGCGTTGTATTCCTGATAGGCGCGATACTTGTAGTAGCGCATTTGACCGTAGTTGTACTCCTTGTCGCGCTTCGAGAGCGCCCAGGCTCCGCCAAGCGCGGCCTGATCGACCGCATGCTGCAGTTCGCGCTTCCACAGGAACCATTGCGCCGTATCGACCGCAAGTCCGGTCGTACCGATCATCACCGGCATACCAAGTGCGACCAGCATCGCCGCATTGCCGCTGATGTGGCGGGCAAGCCTGCGGAAAAAGGAGCGGAAAGCCATTTTCATGTTCTCGGCCTTTTGCGAATGGACGGTTCGACCATGAAAAAGCGCCTTACGGGCATCAACGTATGGGCCGATTGAAGAACTGTGGTTAACACCGCGCTAACAGTCGTTGCATTCCATGAGGTTAATTCCACGCGCCGTGGAGAAATCCGGCGGGCCGCTTTTTGCTGGAGCGCGACATGATCGGGGGTTAACCGATCGGCGCTATTTGCCCAGGAGCGGCAAATTGAAATGTCAGAAAAGTGTCACTTGCGCCCACGGCGGGTTAACAAGTCGTGGCACGACAGGCTGGAAATGGACGACCTGCTTCAAACCCTTCCCCCGTTGCACAGGCTGGCTCTGGCCTATGCGCCCGCTCACGCCCGAAAGGCGACACTCGCCCTGTTCGCGCTCGACAGTCGTCTGGCGGAGATTGTGCGCAGCGCCAGCGAGCCGATGCTGGCGCAGATCAGGCTGGCATGGTGGCGCGATATGCTGGGACGAGGGACGTCGGATCGGCCGCTCGGCGAGCCGCTTCTGGAGGTGCTGGGGGCCTGGCAAGGCGAGGAAACGGCGCTGGTTGCACTGATCGATGGCTGGGAGCAGCTCGTCGGCGACGAGAGCATCGACGCCCAGGCCATGCGAGCGTTCTGCAATGGCAGGGGACACGCCTTTGCGGCACTCGCACGGCTTCTCGAATGCGGTGACGCCGAGGAAATGACGCATCATGCGGGCGAGGGCTGGGCGCTTGCGGACCTTGCGTCGCGCCTGAGCGGGAGCGGCGAGCGCGACGCGGCGATGCTTCTTGTTCGTGAGCAGGGATGGCAGCGGATCGCGCTGCCCCGCGCCCTGCGGCCGCTCGCCGTGCTTTATGGGCTTGGCGCAAGCGCCGGACTCAAGGGGTCGGGGATGGCGCCGCTGTCACTCGCCACGCTACTGTTGGCGATACGCATCGGATTGCTTGGGCGGTAGGTCCGTGTAGGATCGCGCAAGGGAGGGTCGTTGGATGAATCGCACCGTTCTTGGCGCGCTTGGGGCACTGCTGTTCGTCGCTGCCGGCATGTTCTGGTGGCAGGGCCGGGCCGAGGTCGAACCCGGAGATCCACCCCCGGCGGAAATCGAAGAGCCTGTGATCGAGCCCGAAACCTTGCCAAGTGCTGACGTCAGCGGCCTTGTAGGTCCATCGCCGCCGGAAGCCACCGAGGCTACGCGCGAACAGCGCCGCTTCTGGCGCTACGACCGGGATCGCGACGGACGCATCACCCGCAACGAAATGCTTTCGACCCGTACCAAGGCATTCCGCAAGCTCGACAAGGACGGCAACAACCTGCTGACCTTCGAGGAATGGGCTACGAGCACGGCCGACAAGTTCGACACGGCGGATCGCGACCGCAATCGCGAACTGTCTCCGGCCGAATTCGCTACGACCAAGCCGAAACGCGCCGGCAAGCCCGCCTGCCGGTGCTGACTACGGCGTGGCTGGCGCAAGCCAATCGGTCAGGTCGGCCTTGGCGCGTTCGGTATAGGCCAGCTTGCGCTGCTTCTTTTTCACGTCCGGCAGTGGCGGGAACAGCCCGAAGTTGACGTTCATAGGCTGGAACGTCTCAGCCTCGGCATCGCCGGTGACATGAGCGAGCAGAGCGCCCATCGCCGTTGACGCAGGCGGCGCCTGCCATTGGCTTCCGGTCAGCTCGGCAGCGGCCATCAGCCCGGTCAGCAAGCCTATCGCGGCGCTTTCGACATAGCCCTCGCAGCCGGTGATCTGCCCCGCAAAGCGGATGTGGGGTGCGCTCTTCAGGCGCAACTGACGGTCTAGCAATACCGGCGAGTTGAGGAAGGTGTTGCGGTGCAGACCGCCGAGCCGGGCAAATTCGGCGTTCTCGAGGCCGGGAATGGTGCGGAACAGCTCTTTCTGCGCGCCGTGCTTCAGCTTGGTCTGGAAGCCGACCATGTTCCACAGGGTTCCCAGCTTGTTGTCCTGACGAAGCTGGACCACGGCATAGGGCCAGCGGCCCTTGGGATGCTCTGTTGTCGCCCAGTGCGGATTATCGAGTCCGACCGGTTTCATCGGTCCGAACCGAAGCGTGTCGATGCCGCGCTCGGCCATCACCTCGATCGGCATGCAGCCCTGGAAATAGGGGGTATCCTTTTCCCATTCCCGGAACTCGGATTTTTCGCCCGCGATCAGCCCGGCATGGAAGGCAAGATACTGGTCCTTGTCCATCGGACAGTTGATGTAGTCCTTCGTCTCGCCCTTGTCCCAACGCGAGGCCATCCAGCAGACCTCCATGTCGATGGTTTCGCGGTAGACGATGGGGGCGATAGCGTCGAAGAAGGCAAGGCTTTGCAGACCCGTTGCAGTGCCGATGCAATCGGCGAGCGGGGCGGCTGTAAGCGGGCCGGTGGCAACGATGGTCAGGCCCGAAGCGGGCAGCACGTCGATCCGTTCGCGGGCAATCGTGAGAGTGGGTAGCGCGGCCAGCCTGCGCTCGACCTCGGCGGAAAACACATCGCGGTCCACCGCCAGCGCCGACCCGGCGGGCACCTGCGCTACCGAAGCAGCGGCCATGATGAGCGAATCGCACTGGCGCATTTCATGGTGGAGCAGGCCTACCGCATTGTTTTCATTGTCGTCCGAGCGGAACGAATTGGAGCACACCAGTTCGGCCAGACCATCGCCCTGATGCGCAGGGCCGCGCTCTCCGGTGCCGCGCATTTCCGACAGACGCACGGCAATCCCGCGCCGCGCGAGTTGCCAGGCCGCTTCGCTTCCCGCCAGTCCGCCGCCGATTATGTGGACATCGTATGCCATGGGCCGCGCCTACCGCTTGAAAGGCCCTCGCGACAAGGCCTAGCTGAGACAGGAGGAAACAGGGCCATGCCAAAACGCGCGCTGATCGAGAAACGGCCGTGGCTGCTTGCCAGCCTTGCGGCGGCAATCGCATGGTATGTGCTGCGCGACGAAAATGTTCCCGGTGTTGCGCTTATCGTGCTCAAAGGCGCAGCTGCGGCGCTTCTGGCAGCCTATGCCCTGCTGCGCCACCCTTCCACGGATGCACGCATACTCGCGCTGGCGCTGGCCTTCGGTGCGGCAGGAGACATGGCGACCGAACTGTGGGAACCGGATGGCGGCGCGCTGTTTATCGGTGAACACCTGCTGCTGATCTGGCTGTTTCTGCGACACCCGCGCGAAGCTCCGACGCCGAGCCAGCGCGCGGCTTCGCTGGCCTTGCTGATCGGAACGCCGCTCATCAGCTACCTGCTCTCAGACATGTGGCCGGTCGGCTTTTACGGCCTTGCCCTCGGCGCCATGGCGGCCAGCGCATGGTTCAGCAGCTTCCCGCGCTACCGGGTGGGGATGGGCGCGGTCCTGTTCGTCGTGTCCGACTGGCTGATCTTCAGCGACCTTGGCTCGCCGGAACCGTCCGCCCTGCGCCACGTTCTGGTCTGGCCGCTCTACTATGCCGCGCAGTTCCTGATCGCCACGGGAGTGATCCAGACGCTTTACCGCCGCGAAAGCGACTGATCATTCGTCATCGTCGCTGTCGCCGCCCGGCTCGGTCGGTGTCGGATCGTCACGATCCGGGGGGGTGTAGGGCGATGTCTCCTGCGGACGGTTTTCGGCCATTTCACCGGCAACGGCTGCCTCGGCTTCGTTCTCGGGATCGGCCTGTTCGTCGATACGCACCGCGCTGACCACGAATTCGCCGTCGGCAACGTCGAAAAGGCGCACGCCTGCCGTATTGCGACCCAGCACCCGCAACGATTCGAGCCCGATGCGGATCAGCTTGGCCTGATTGGTGACCAGCATGAGCTGGTCGTCCTTGGTCGCGGCAAAGCTGGCGACAACCATGCCGTTGCGCTTGATGTTGTCGATGTTGCTGATTCCCTGCCCACCGCGCCCGATCCGCCGGTATTCATAGGCAGAGCTGAGCTTTCCGTAGCCATTGGCGCAAACCGTGAGGATGAATTGCTCACGCTCGGCCAATTCAGAGAAGCGTTCCTGCGCTAGCTCGGGCTCGCCTTCCTTTTCGGCCTTCCATGGCGCGAACCGCAGGTATTCCTCGCGCTCCTCGGCATTCGTGCCGACCCGATGCAGGATCGAAAGCGAGACGACCTCGTCATCGCCCTTCAGGTTCATGCCGCGCACACCGGTGGACGTGCGGCTCTGGAACTCGCGAACGTCGTCGCCCGCGAAGCGGATCGCCTTGCCCTGACGTGAGGCCAGCAGCACGTCGTCATCCTGCTCCAGCAGCGCGACACCGATCAGCCGGTCGCCCGAATCTTCCTCGAAGCGCATGGCGAACTTGCCGTTCGACGGAATGTTGGCGAAGGCGTCCATCGAATTGCGCCGCACGCTGCCCTTGGCCGTCGCGAAGACGACATGAAGCGCCCCCCAGGTTTCCTCGTCTTCCGGCAGGGGCAGCACGGTCGCGATCGTCTCGCCCTCGTCGAGCGAGGGCAGCAGGTTGATGATCGGCCGGCCGCGCGTGCTCGGCCCGCCTTCGGGCAGCTTCCAGACCTTGAGGCGATAGACCTTGCCCGCTGTCGAGAAGAACAGCACCGGCGTGTGCGTCGAAGTGACGAACATGTCGGAAATGGCGTCTTCTTCCTTGGTCGCCATCCCTGCGCGACCCTTTCCGCCGCGGTTCTGGGCGCGGAAGGTGGAGAGAGGCGTGCGCTTGATATAGCCGTCCATGGTAACGGTAACGACCATGTCCTCGCGCGCGATCAGATCCTCGTCGTCGATGCCATCGACCGCGCCGGTGATCTCCGAAACACGCGGTGTCGCATAGGCTTCGCGCACCTCGCGCAGTTCGCTGCGGATCACTTCGTAAAGCTTTGCCCGGTCGCCCAGGATCGCGAGGTATTCCTCGATGGCGGCGGCAAGCTCCTTGAGTTCGTCGCCGATCTCGTCACGGCCCAGCGCGGTCAGGCGATGCAGGCGCAAGTCGAGGATGGCCTTCACCTGTTCCTCGGACAGCCGATAGCTTCCGCCTTCCTGCTCGGCGCTCGGCTCTATCGCCTCGACCAGCTTGATGTAGGGGGCGATCTCACCGATCGGCCACTCTTTCGCCAACAACTTGTGGCGGGCCTCGGCGGGGTTCGAAGAGCCGCGAATGATCGCGACGACCTCGTCGAGATTCGACACCGCAACGACCAGACCGAGCAGGATATGGGCGCGGGTGCGCGCCTTGTTCAGTTCGAACTTGGTGCGACGGGTGATGACCTGCTCGCGGAACTGGACGAACGAGACGATGATATCGCGCAGGCCCAGCACTTCGGGCCTGCCGCCACGAATAGCCAGCATGTTGGCCGGGAAGCTCGATTGCGCCGGAGTGTGCCGCCAGATCTGGTTCAAGGTGACTTCAGGCGTGGCATCGCGCTTCAGGTCTATGACCATGCGCACGCCAAGGCGGCTCGATTCGTCGCGAATGTCGGCAACGCCTTCGATGCGCTTGTCCCTCGCGGCTTCGGCGATCTTCTCGACCAGCCCGGCCTTGCCGACCTGGAACGGGATCGAGGTAAGCACGATCGAGCGCCGGTCCCCCCGACCTTCCTCGATCTCGTGGCGGCAACGCTGGATGATCGAGCCGCGCCCGGTCATGTAAGCTGACTTCGCACCGGCCTGGCCGAGAATCAGCGGCGCTGTGGGGAAATCGGGGCCGGGGATGATCTCGAACAACTGCTCCGACGAAATCGTCGGATCGTCGATATAGGCAAGGCAACCGTCGATGACTTCACCGAGGTTGTGCGGCGGGATATTGGTCGCCATGCCCACCGCGATGCCGCCCGCACCATTGACCAGCAGGTTGGGGAATCGGGCGGGTAAGACCGTCGGCTCCTGCCGAGAACCGTCGTAGTTGTCGGCGAAATCGACCGTATCCTTGTCGAGATCGTCGAGCAGGGTATTGGCGACGCGCGCCAGGCGCGCCTCGGTATAACGCATCGAGGCGGGCGGATCGGGGTCCATCGAGCCGAAGTTGCCCTGACCGTCGATCAGCGGCACGCGCAGCGACCAGTCCTGCGTCATGCGGGCAAGCGCATCGTAAATCGCGGAGTCGCCGTGCGGGTGATAGTTGCCCATCACGTCGCCGACGATCTTGGCGCTCTTGCGATAAGGCCGTCCGGCGACCATGCCGCCTTCCTGCGCCGCATAAAGGATACGGCGATGCACCGGCTTCAGGCCGTCGCGCACATCGGGCAGGGCGCGGGCCACGATCACGCTCATCGCGTAATCGAGGTAACTCGACTTCATTTCGTCGACGATGTCGATGCGCCCGTATTCGCCTTCCGGGCCATTCGGATCGATGGTGTCGGTCTCGTCGCTCACGCGGATTTTCCGCCTGCTGTCTGTCTTATGTTCTGCATTTCAAATCCCTAGGCGAGGGGGGGCGGGATTGCGAGTCAGACTGCAGTCAAACCGACGGGAACGGGCGGTTTTTCCACATTCCCGGACCGAGACTGAATCGTGCCTGCGCGGATCATTCAAAGGCGGTTCAGTGGTGATGACGCATTCTGCAACCTGTTGCATTGGAGCAATTTCGCCGCCACTAGACCCCGGTGATTTTTTTGGATTGATCCGCGCTCGGGATTTTCCTTCGAGCGCGACCGCATTTGAGAGGAGAAACTGCCAATGACCCCCTTCAGCAAGGCCAATCGCCTTGGCCTCATTTCGCACGCCGCACTGGCCGGAGCACTTGCTCTGGGCGTGACGATGGGCGCTGCGATTGTCGCGCCCGGCACGGCGCTTGCGGCCAAAGCGCCGAAAGTGAAACTTTCCAAGGGCTTCATTGCTGCCGCTCAACCAGCACAGACGGCGATAAACGCCGTTGTTGCAGGCGATGCCGCCACCGAATCAGCCGCCAAGTCGGCAATCGATGCCGCGATCGCGGCGATCGCCGGCGACGATGACAAGTATACTGCCGGCTCGCTCCTGCTGAGCCTGGGCAACAAGTCCAAGAAGGCCGAATACCAGCGTCAGGGCATCCAGATGATGCTCGAGAGTGGCAAGGCCGATTCTACCACAGCGCCCCAGCTTTATTCCGCCGCGGGCGATCTCGCCTTTCGTGCGAAGGACTATGCGACAGCCGAACGTTACCTGCTCCAGGCGGTCGAGCTCTCCCCGAACGATCCGTCGCTGAAAGTCCTGCTGGGAGAGACCTACATCTCGAACAACAAGGTTGCCGAGGGCATGGCTCTGCTGAGAGGCGCGATCACCTCTACTGCCGCGAGCGGGCAACCGGCGCCCGAATCCTGGTATCGTCGCGGCCTGGGCTCGGCCTACAAGGCCAAGTCGGTCAACGATGCCGCCCAGTTCGGCGCGATGCTCATCAAGGATTACCCGACGTCGGCCAATGCCGGCGCGGCAGTCCAGATCGTGCGCGAGCTTGCCAATTACGGTGCGCAGGACAATCTCGATCTCATGCGCCTGATGGGTCGGTCGAACGGTTATCTCGAATCGCGCGACTATGTCGAATACATCCAGGCATCCGATCCGCGCCGCCTTCCGGGCGAAACGCTTGACGTGATCGCCGCCGGTGTCGCCGCCGGCAAGCTGCGCGCGGCAGACGTGTTCGTTGCCGATGCAAAGACGCAGGCCAGTGGCCGTCTCGCCGCCGACAAGGCTTCGCTCGCCGGATACGAGGCCGATGCGCGCAAGGCTTCTGCAACCGAAACCACCATATCGGGCGCAGCCGATACCCTGCTCAGTTATGGCAAGGCCGCCGAGGCCGAGGAGCTTTACAAGCTGGCGCTGGCCAAATCCGGCGTCGATACCAATCGCGCGCTCACGCGGCTCGGCATCGCACAGTATGACCAGGGCAAATATGCCGAAGCTCAGGCGTCATTCGCCAAGGTGACCGGGCCGCGCATGGCGCTGGCAAAGCTCTGGGCGGGTTGGGCTCAAGGCAAGGCCAAGCCGGCTGCTCCGGCTCCAGCTCCGGCAGCGGCGCCAGCCAGCGAGTAACAGGCCGACACGCGGCAACATTCGGGGCGGTCCGCGCGCGGGCCGCCCCTTTTCAATGGGGCTCAGGAAACCGGCGCAAACTGCCCGGTTTCGCGATCCATCAAGTGCAGCACGCCGTCCGAAATGGCGAAAAAGGCACCGCGCAAGTTGAGCGACCCCTTGCCGACCTTGGTCTGAATGCAAGGAAAGGTCATCAGGTTAGCGATGCTGACCCGCACCGCGGCCATTTCCATCGCGCGTTCGGCCACGCGGCCCTGGGTGCCGTGCTCCTGCGCGACCGGCTCGCGCGCTTCGTCGAGCATGGCGATCCAGTCGGCGATGAAACCGCCCTGTCCGGGCTCGGTGCCGTGCATTTCCTGCGTCAGCGCCGCCTTGCAGCCGCCGCACATGCCATGGCCCATGACAACGATTTCCTTGACCTTGAGCACCTGCACCGCGAATTCGAGTGCGGCGGAGACGCCGTGATGGCCGGGACTGGTCTCGAACGGGGGCACCAGCGCGGCGACATTGCGCACCACGAACACCTC
>JAGREJ010000001.1 GCA_020446595.1 Novosphingobium sp.
CGAATCGGTTTCCGAAGCCACCATCGGCGAATGGCTCAAGCAGCCGGGAGACCCGGTCGCGCTCGACGAGCCCATTGCCAGCCTTGAGACCGACAAGGTTTCGGTCGAAGTACCCTCCCCGGTCGCGGGCGTGATGGGCGCGCAAAAGGTCGCGGTTGGCGATACGGTCGAGGTCGGCGCGGTGATCGCCATGATTGAGGACGGTGCACCCGCCGCCGGGGCCGAGCCAGTCGCCGAGCGCAGCGAACCCGAACCGAAGCCCGAAGCGGCCGCCTCACCGGAGCCGGAAACCGGCACCCAGACGCTTTCACCAGCGGTTCGCCGCGCCGTGCTCGAGCACGGAATCGATCCCTCCAGCGTGCAGGGCACCGGCAAGGACGGACGCCTGACCAAGGAAGACGTGCTCGCCGCCGCCAAGGCCAAGGAAAGCGGCGCAGGCAAGGCTGTCAGCGCCGATGCTCCGGTGCCTGCCGCGCCCACGCCCGCCCCGTCAGGCGAACGCCGCGAGGAACGCGTGCGCATGACCCGGCTGCGCCAGACCATCGCCCGGCGGCTCAAGTCTGCGCAGGAAGAGGCCGCGCTGCTCACCACCTTCAACGATGTCGACATGAGCGCGGTCATCGAGGCGCGCGAGAAATACAAGGACCTGTTCGCCAAGAAGCACGGCATCAAACTCGGCTTCATGAGCTTCTTCGCCAAGGCGTCATGCCTTGCACTGCGCGATGTGCCTTCGGCCAACGCCTATATCGAGGGCGAGGAAATCGTCTATCACGACTATGTCGACATATCGGTCGCGGTTTCGGCACCCAACGGCCTGGTCGTTCCTGTAGTCCGCGATTGCCACGCCAAGAGCTTCGCGCAGATCGAGCTCGACATCGCCGACTTCGGCAAGCGCGCCAAGGACGGCACCCTGACCATGGAAGACATGAAGGGCGGCACCTTCACCATTTCCAACGGCGGCGTGTTCGGCTCGCTGATGTCGACCCCGATAATCAACCCGCCGCAAAGCGCCGTGCTCGGCCTGCACCGGATCGAGGATCGCGTGGTAGTGGTGAATGGCGAAATGGTCATCCGCCCGATGATGTATATCGCGCTGAGCTACGATCACCGCCTGATCGACGGTCGCGAAGCGGTGACGACGCTCAAGATCATCAAGGAAGCGATCGAGGATCCGACGCGTCTGCTGATCGATTTGTGATTCCCCTAATCCGTTCGGGTTGAGCTTGTCGAAGCCCTGCACATTTCTTTGAGCGACGGATCAACAAAGTACGGCCCTTCGACAAGCTCAGGGCGAACGGAGTTGGCAATGGCTGACCAGACCTACGACTACGACGTGCTTGTCATCGGCGCCGGACCCGGCGGCTATGTCGCGGCGATCCGCGCAGCGCAGCTCGGCCTGAAGACCGCTTGCGTGGAGAGCCGCGAAACGCTCGGCGGCACTTGCCTCAATGTTGGCTGCATTCCTTCCAAGGCCCTGCTCCATGGCTCCGAGCTGTTCGAGGAAGCCCACGACGGCACTCTGGCCAAGTTCGGCGTCAAGACCGGCAAGGTCGAGATCGACGTCGCGACCCTGCAGGGCGAGAAGGACTCCGCCGTCAAGGAACTCACCGGCGGCATCGCTTTCCTGTTCAAGAAGAACAAGGTGGACTGGCTGAAGGGCCACGCGACTTTCAAGGACGCGCACACCGTGGAAGTTGATGGCAAGGCGCACACCGCGAAAGACGTGGTGATCGCCACCGGCTCATCGGTCACACCCTTGCCCGGCGTCGAGGTCGACAACGAAAAAGGCGTGATCGTCGATTCGACCGGTGCGCTGGCACTGCCCGCGGTGCCTAAGAACATGGTCGTCATCGGCGGGGGTGTCATCGGACTGGAGCTTGGCTCGGTCTGGCGGCGGCTCGGTGCGAAAGTTACCGTCGTCGAGTTCCTCGACCAGCTGCTGCCCGGAATGGACGGCGAAGTGCGCAAGGAAGCAGCCAAGATCTTCGCCAAGCAGGGCATGGAGCTGAAGCTTTCCACCAAGGTCACCGGCGCCGCGGTGCGCGGCAAGACCGCGACGCTGACGCTGGAACCTGCCGCAGGCGGAAAGTCGGAGACGCTCAAGGCCGACTGTGTGCTCGTCGCCATCGGGCGCAGGCCGAATACCGAGGGCCTTGGCCTCGACAAGATCGGGCTCGAGCTGAACAAGCGCGGCCAGATCGAGACCGATCATTCGTTCCGCACCAAGGTCCAGGGCGTATGGGCCATCGGCGACGTTATTCCCGGCCCGATGCTCGCGCACAAGGCCGAGGACGAAGGCATCGCCGTCGCCGAGAACATCGCAGGCCAGCATGGCATTGTGAACCACGCGGTGATTCCGTCGGTCGTCTACACCTATCCGGAAATCGCGGGCGTCGGCCTGACCGAGGAAGCCGCGAAGGAGCAGGGCGCAATCAAGGTCGGCAAATTCCCGATGATGGCGAACAGCCGCGCCAAGACCAACCGCGAGCCGGATGGCTTCGTCAAGGTGATCGCCGACGCTGAAACCGACAAGGTGCTCGGCGTCTGGGCCATAGCAACCGTCGCCGGAACGATGATTGCGCAGGCTGCGCAGGCGATGGAGTTTGGCGCTCTGAGCGAGGACATCGCCTATACCTGCCACGCCCACCCGACGCATTCGGAAGCGATCAAGGAAGCCGCCATGGCGGTTCGCGGCAAGCCGATCCATATGTGACGCGCATTTCGGGCTTGCATTGACCGGACCGCACGCCAACCTGTTCCCGCCATTGCGCGGGAGAGGCCCTCAATGAAGAATTTGACCGACGAACCCGGCGCCATCGCCACGGCTTCCGCCATCGCATCGGGACAGCTTTCCCCGCTCGAAGCCGTCGATGCCGCCATCGCCCGCATCGAGGCTCTGGACGGGCCGATCAACGCCGTTGTCGTGCGCGATTTCGACCGTGCGCGCGATACGGCACGCTCGCTCGATAGCAAGCGGCCCGCATCCGACCAGCCGCTGTTCGGTGTGCCAATGACGGTCAAGGAAAGTTTCAATGTCGCGGGTTTGCCGACGACCTTCGGCCACCTGCAATTCAAGGACAACATCACCCAAACGGATTCGCGGGTCGTCGAATTGCTAAAGCGCTCAGGCGCTATCGTGCTCGGCAAGACCAACGTGCCGCCGGACCTTGCCGACCTGCAATCGAACAACCCGGTCTATGGCCGCACCAACAATCCGCATGATCTCTCGCGCGTGGCAGGCGGATCGTCGGGCGGCTCCGCAGCTGCAGTCGCTTCCGGCATGGTCGCCGCCGAATATGGCAGCGACATCGGCAGTTCGATCCGCAACCCCGCGCACTTCAACGGCGTCTTCGGCCACAAGACCACTTTCGGCCTTGTCAGCAAGCGCGGCCACACCCACCCCATGGCGGGAGGACTGGACGTTCACGATACGCCGCTCTCGGTCGCCGGACCCTTTGCCCGAAACGCCGAAGACCTTTCGCTGCTTCTGGAAGTGACCGCCGAACGTCCACTGACGAGAAGTCCAAAGGCTCTCAAGGACATGAGGTTCCTCGCTATCGTCGAGCATCCGGTCAGCGAGGTCGATGCTTCGGTCAGCGGGCCGATCGAGGCGGCCCTCTCGGCTATCGAAAGCGCCGGGGCGCAGGTCGACCGGAACAGCAATCTCATCCCCGATCTGGCGCAGCAACATGCCGATTACATGCCGCTGATGCGGGCGGCGATGACACGCGGCCAGCCCGGACCGGACGGACAAGTGATCTCCCTCGCCGACTATTTCCTACTGCTCGATGCGCAAGCGCGTAACCGCTACGCCTGGGCCGACCTGTTCGGGCATTACGATTTCGTGCTTGCCCCGCCGCTGCCCTTCGTGGCCTACCCGCATGACAGTGCCTCGATCTTCGAACGGCGCATCGCGATCAACGGCAAGGACAGCCCGTTCATCGACGCGCTGGCCTGGGCGGGACTGGCGACATTTCCCAATCTGCCCTCGACGGTCGTTCCGGTCGGCGAGAGTGGCGGCCTTCCCTGCGGCATGCAGGTCATCGGCAGCGAATGGTCCGATCTCGACTGCATCGACGTGGCGGGGCAGATCGCGCAGATCCTTTCAGGCTGACTTGCGAGCAGTTGCCGCTATGGCTCATCCATGCCGACGCTGAACCCCGCCCTTCCAGCAATCCTTTCATGGCTCGACGTGGCCGGAATCGCGGTGTTCGCGCTTTCGGGCGCGGCGCTCGGCGCGCGGCTGCGGCAGACATTCGTGACGCTTGCCTTCTTCGCGCTGGTAACGGGCGTCGGCGGGGGCTCGGTGCGTGACCTGCTCATCGGTGCGCCGGTGTTCTGGGTCAACCAGCCGTGGGTCGCCCCGGTATGTCTCGGCGTTGCATTGCTCGCCTGGTTCACGCCGCACCGCTGGTGGGAAGGCCGCCTGTTCGTCTGGGCCGATGCCGCGGGCCTTTCCGCCTACTCGGTGCTCGGCACGGTGAAGGCGCTGGGCTACGGCGTTCCGCCTGTCACGGCCGCACTGATGGGTGTGATAACGGGTTGTGTCGGCGGCATCGTGCGTGACGTGCTGGCCGGGCAGCCCTCGATCCTGCTTCGCCCGGAACTCTACGTTACGGCAAGTGCGCTGGCGGCGGGACTCGTCGTTGCGGGAAGATTTGTCGGGATGCCCGATGCGCTGGTCTGGAGCGTCGCAGCATCGGCTGGTTTTGCGCTTCGCGGTGCTGCGATTCACTGGGAGATTGCCCTGCCTACCTATCGGAGCGGTGGCGGATGAGCCTGCCCCCCTTCCACCTCGCCTTTCCGGTCCACGATCTTGAAGCCGCGCGAGCGTTCTGGGGCGGAGCGATGGGTTGCCCGGAGGGTCGCAGCGCCGAGGACTGGGTCGATTTCGATTTTCACGGCCACCAGATCGTCGCGCACCGGATCGACGGGATGGAAGCACCCGACGCAGGTGCCAATCCCGTCGACGGCCATGACGTTCCGGTGCCGCATTTCGGACTGGTTTTGGGAATGGACGAATGGCACGCGCTCGCCGAACGGCTACGCAATGCGGACGTGGCTTTCGTGATTGAACCGCATGTGCGTTTTGCAGGTCAGACTGGCGAGCAGGCTACCATGTTCTTCCGCGATCCCTCTGGCAACGCGGTGGAGATCAAGGCCTTCGCCGACCCGGCGCAATTGTTCGCGAGAGACTGAAAAATTAACGACCGGGCCAAGAATTAACGACCGGGATCGCCGCACCGGCAGGGAACCCTCTGCCTGGCGCGGCGATCGACCGGTCGCAATGTTGCCGGCTCACGGACCTGAGCGCGGCATGTGAAACTCTTTAGCTCAGCGCCCGGCCATCGACCGTCGCGCTGCGAATTCTTCCGTCCGGCCCGGTGGTGCAGCTGAAGGAGCGTCCGTCGCTCAGCCTGCCATCGACGCGCCAGCCGTCCGACGCGCGATTGACGCCCTCGACCGAATCGATCTGGCGATTGCCGCGTTCGATCTCGCCGGTGCAGGCGTTGACCGCGCCGTCGATCGACTCGCCGCCACGCCAGTCGCTGGAGCCGTAGCGGTCGTCTTCGCGCTCGTTCGCATAGCCGGAATCGTCGTCCCGCTGCGCGCGCCAGTCGCGGTAATCGTTGTCGGATGGATACCGGCTTTCGGGATAACGGTCGGGGTAGCGATAGTCGCGCGCATCGCGAGTCCGGTTCGACTTGCTGGCTGCGGAAGCCACGGCGGCGATACCGCCGATAATCAGTACGCCCGCCAGAACGTCACCGGCATCGATACCGCGATCGCGGTGCCAGTGGCGCGCCATGGCTGGCGTCGCGGTCAGCGAAAGGGCGGCTGCGGAAGCAAGCGCCAGCGCCGGGGCAGAAGAAAGCAATCTCATCATGAACCGTCTCCAACCAAAGAGAACAAGGTCAACAAGGGGCGACTAGACGGTCCAGCCTGTCGCATGGATGAACCGTTTCGTCGCCCTGTCGATTTTCCAGCTTGCGCCGAAACTCAACGCAGGCCGCGGATGCCGCTGTAGTCGAGGTCGGCAATGCGCCCGTAACGCACCTTGCAGGTGAATCTGCCGGTATCGTAGCCGCTGCGGTTCCAGCGGTAGCCGCGATCCTGGACCGCAATCCGGCCGCGCACGTTATAGCCGTTGCGCTTGCGCTCGACTCGCGTGACCTGCGTCACGTCGGCCCGACCGCGCGTGTAACGGGTGGCGTGGTTTTCGGCGGCACGCACACATTGGTCAACCACGCCGCGCGAGCCGTTGCGCCCGTAGCGGCCATAGTTGCCGTACCTTGAGCGGTCATAGCGATAGTCCCTGCCGTAACCGTAGTCGTAGCGGTCCTTCTTGCCGGCAGAGGCGGCGACCGCCGCGATCCCGCCGATAATGAGCGCGCCCGCAATAACCTCGCCGGCCTTGATGCCATCGTTGTTGTCGCGATCGCTCGCGAGTGCGGGGCTGGCAGTAGTAGCCGCCATGGCGCCGGCGGCCACGGTGCCCACCAGCGCCCGCGTGAGCTTTCCGGTGAGTTTTGTCATGGCTCTGATCCTTGCTTTCACGTCGGGGCGGAATTGCCCTTCGATGATGCGGTTCTAGCAGAGCGGCAGTGAGACGAGACTGAACCTGCCCGACAGAGCATGTTCATATAAGTGGCGATTTGTATGAATGGCCGGTGCAGAGCGATTCAGTGCTGTTGCTCTGGCGGATTGAGCCCAGTCCAGTGCCCCAGGAAGGCCAGCACGTCCGCGCCTTCCTCGATCAGCTTGTCGGTGGGTTTCCCTGAGCCGTGTCCGGCGCGAGTCTCGATACGGATCAGGTGTGGTTTGTCGCCCGCGTCCGCCGCCTGCAACGCGGCCGCATATTTGAAACTGTGTCCGGGCACGACACGGTCGTCGGTGTCGGCGGTGGTGACGAGCAGCGCCGGATAGTCCGCGCCTGCCCGGATGTTGTGATAGGGCGAATAGGCACGCAGCACGCGGAAGTCCTTTTCGACGCCGGGATCGCCATAATCGTCGATCCAGTACCGTCCGGCGGTAAACCGGTTGAAACGCAGCATGTCCATGACGCCGACCGCGGCATTGCCCGCCGCGAACAGATCAGGGCGCTGGTTCACCACCGCTCCGACCAGCAGTCCGCCATTCGACCCGCCCTGAATCGCGAGGCCACCCCTGGGAGTGATCCCCTCGGCAATCAGGTATTCGCCCGCCGCGATGAAATCGTCGAACACGTTCTGCTTGTTGGCGAGCCTGCCACCATCGTGCCACTCCCTGCCATATTCGCCCCCGCCGCGCAGGTTCGCCATGGCGAAGGTGCCGCCTGCTTCAAGCCAGGCCATGCGCAACGCGGAGAAACCGGGCGTCATCGCAACATCGAAGCCGCCATAGCCATAGAGCAGCGTGGGCTGGGGCTTGTTCGAGAGCGCCGCCTCCTTGCTGCGGACAATGAACATCGGCACGCGCGTGCCGTCTTTCGAGGTGTAGAACCGCTGGGCCACATCGTAGTCGCGCGGTTCGAATCCGGTGTCGGGACTGGCGAAAAGCGAGGATTTGCCCGTCGCCAGATCCATCCGGTAGATCGCGGTTGGCTGGTTGAAACTCGAATAGGCATAGAATGTCTCGGGATCGTCGGGCCGCCCACGAAACCCGGAGGCGCTACCGATGCCGGTGAGGGCGACGGTGCGCACCGAATTGCCCTTCAGGTCGTAGATCAGCGCACGCGACGTCGCGTCCTTGAGCAGCGAGACCACCAGATGGCCACCAATGATCCGCGCGTGGCTGAGGATGTCGTTGCTTTCGGGAATGATTTCGGTCCAGCGCGGTCGCGCCTCGGCGAGATCGATCGACACCAGCCGATAGCGCGGCGCATCCTTGTTGGTGACGAACCACAGCTTGCTGCCCATGCCTTCGACAAGCTGCCAGTCGTTGTCGAACCCGGTCACCAGCGTGCGCGCCTTCCAGCCTTGACGCTTGCGCTGCTTGAGATCGATTACGCGCAACTCATACCGCTCGTCCGTGCCGGTCGAGCTGCGAATCACGACATGGCGGCCATCGCGCGTAACTTCGGCAGTGTGCTTGGTCTGCGGCATGTCGGGCGTGGCGAAGACAGGTTCGTCGGCGGACTGCGGCGTGCCGACGCGATGGAACCATACCGCGTGGTCGTAATTCAGACCCGTGTAGGCGTCGGCCTGCTTTGGCTCGGGAAAGCGCGAATAGAAGAAGCCCTCGTCACCAATCCACGAAATGCCGGAGAACTTCGCCCAATGCACATCATCGTCGAGCATCCGGCCCGCCCTGACATCGTATACGCGCAGCGTGCGCCAGTCGCTGCCGCCCTGCTGCACGCTCAGGGCGAGAAAGCGGCCTTCGTCCGAAGGTTCCCAGCCGCTCAAGGCATCGGCGCCGTCGCCCGACCATGTGTTGGGATCGATGAGCAGGCGCGGTTTGCCTGACAGCCCCTTGCGCATGAACAGTTGGGCCTGGTTCTGCAGGCCCGAATTGCGCTCGTAGAAGTAGCTGCGACCGGCCTTGCGCGGGATGCCGAAGCGCTCGTAGTCGATCAGCGAACGGATTCGCTTCTCGAACCATGCGCGATCCGACAGGCCATCGAGATAGGCGCGCGTTATCCGATTCTGATCCGCCACCCAACTTGCCACGCGCGGATCCTCGCGCACGTCGTTTTCGAGCCAGCGATAAGGATCAGCAATGCGTTCGCCAAACAGCGTCTCGACCACCTTGCCACGCTCGGTCTGCGGATATTGCAGGGAAACCGGCGCGGCAGCAGACGTGGCGGTATGGGTCATCGGTTCCTGCACTTCCCCGGCCGACAATGCCGTCGGCGCGGCCAGCATCAGCACGGCCCCCGCACATTGTTGCAGGCTCGATAGTCGTCTCATGCGCATGTCATACAAAAACGGCCGCAAGGTGAATACCCGCGGCCGCTTCTGGCTTGTCGCTTCTGAACCGGTGATTACGCCTCGGCGAAATCGAGCTCCTCGCTCATCACCGGGCCGCTGTCCTGACCCTTGGCGTCGACATCGCGATCGACCAGTTCGATGATCGCGATCGGCGCGGCGTCCGAGGCGCGGATGCCCGCCTTGATGACGCGGGTATAGCCGCCTTCGCGGCCCGCATAACGCTCGGCCAGCACCTCGAACAGCTTCTTTTCCTGTGCCTCGTCCATCAGGCGCGAGTGCGCGAGACGACGGTTGGAAAGTCCGCCACGCTTGGCCAGCGTGATGAGCTTTTCGACGTAAGGGCGCAGTTCCTTGGCCTTGGGCGTGGTGGTCTGGATCTGCTCGTGCTTGATGAGCGCGGCAGCCATGTTGCGCAGCAGGGCGGCGCGGTGGCCGGACTTGCGCTGCAGCTTGCGGCCCGAAATCTTGTGACGCATTTCAATCTTCCTTCATTCGAAAAGGGGCCGTGTCAGGTACCCCAGTGCAGGCCGGAAGAAGGGGTCCGGCCCATGCCCCGTGAAAGTCGGCCTAGCCCAGCAGTTCCTGCTCCAGCTTCTTGGCCATTTCCTCGATGTTCTCAGGCGGCCAGCCGGGGATGTCCATGCCGAGCCTAAGGCCCATGCTGGACAGGACTTCCTTGATCTCGTTGAGC
>JAGREJ010000127.1:0-1701 GCA_020446595.1 Novosphingobium sp.
TGCTGAGCGGTCCGCGCTTCCTGCTGATGGACGAGCCGCTGGCCTCGGTCGATCTTGAACGGCGCGAGGAAATCCTGACCCTGATCGAGCGCATTCGCGACGAACTCAAGGTGCCGATCCTCTATGTCAGCCACGAGCGCGGCGAGGTCGAACGCCTCGCCGATCAGATCATTCCGATCCATCCCTCCGGAACACCGTCTTCCCCCGCGCAATCGTCTCCAGCACCCTGATCTCGGCAATCCTTGCCGGATCGATTTGCAACGGATCGGTATCGAGAATCACCAGATCGGCCCGCTTGCCCGGCGTGATCGAGCCTTTGCTGCCTTCCTCGAAATACTGGTACGCGCCGCCCATGGTCATGGCATAGAGCGCCTCATAGGGCGTGGCGCGCTGATCCGGGCCAAGCACATGCCCGCTGCGGGTCGTGCGATTGACGGCGATCGACATCAGCCGCAGCGCCATCGGCGGCACCACCGGCGCATCGTTGTGGATCGTGAACGGCAGCTTGCGCACGACCGCCGAATGGATCGGGCTGATCCGGCTGGCGCGGAACTCGCCGAAGATCTTGCGGTGCCAGTCGCCCCAGAAATAGGGATGGACCGCATAGAACGAAGGCACGAGGCCAAGCGCCTTTGCCTGGTCGAGCTGCATCTCGGTCATCAACTGGGCATGGATGATGACAGTGCGGTGATCGACTTTCGCCTCACCGATCGCGCTGCCGACCGAATCGATCAGCAACTGGATCGCGGCGTCGCCATTGGCGTGGGCGAGCACCGGTGTCTTGGCGGCAATGCACTGGGTCAGGTCGAGCATGAACTAGCTGGGCTCGACAGTAGGATAGGCCACGTAATCCACGCCCTTGCCTTCGGGCGGCAACACATAGGGCTTCGAAAGCCATGCCGTGCGGCCCTGCGGCGAACCGTCTAGCACGAATTTGGTGCCGCCGATCCTGAAGCCGCCGTTGTACTCCCTGGTGACCGGAACCGAGCAGGTCTTCTTTGCCTCGGCAGGCAAGTTGGCGAAAGTCGGAAAAGCCACGAGATCGACAGGAAGCGCTTTGCCGGACTCGCGGACGTATCCTTCTATTGCGGCCACGTCGGCGGCATTGGCCGCGCCGTCCTGCACCGTGGTGAAGCCCTCGCTGGCATAGGTATCGAGAGCGGCAAGGATGCCCGGCATCGGCGATGCGGGGCCGCGACCGTAGACCTGCCCCAGCACGCTGTAGGCGGCGGTTTCCTCAAGCACGCCGTTCGGCTCGTCCGATCCCGGCCTACGGCGGATATGGCCGCCCGCAGGGTCCTTGCTCGCAGCGGTGATCCCCGCCGCCGCCAGCGCCGCCGAATTGGCGACGCTGAGATGCCCCGAGACATGCAGGATCGCAATCGGATGGTCTCTCGAAACGGCATCGAGATCGTCACGGGTGGGATGGCGGTTCTCGGCCAGCAGGCTGTCGTCATAGCCGTAGCCCACGGCCCATGCGCCCGGCGGCAATTGCTTTGCGGCAATATGGTCGCGCAAGTGCTGTTGCAGCGAGGCAATGTCCGTCACCGGACCGACCGGCGGCGAGGACAGGTTGGCATAGCCGCTCATCCGCCCGACCATGGTCACGTGGCTGTGTGTGTCGATGAAACCGGGGACCAGCGCCCGGTCGCCCAGTTCGACCACGCGGGTCTCCGGGCCGCGCAGCTTCATCACCGTGGC
>JAGREJ010000127.1:1844-15476 GCA_020446595.1 Novosphingobium sp.
CAGCGTCAGGCCCGCCACCGCCAAAGCCAGTTTCCCAATTGCACGCATCGCTCCAGCGTCCTCTCTTCCCTTGTTCACCTCTCCCTAACGTGCTCTCTTCGCCACCGGAAGACTTCGCCGGACTGGAAACGCGGAGCACAGAACGGAGAGAGAGCACATGCAGGTAAGGCTGGACGGCAAGACCGCGTTCGTGAGTGGCGCAAGCTCGGGGATCGGGCGGCAGTGCGCCTACGATCTCGCAGAGGCGGGCGCGGACGTGGTGGTGCATGGCCGCGATGTCGAACGCACCGAGGAAACCGCGGCAAAGGTGCGCGAGATCGGCGCAAAGGCGGTGGTCGCCATCGGCGATCTGGCCACGATTGAGGGCTGCGAGAGCGTGGCGAAGACCTCGCTCGACGGGTTCGGCAAGATCGACATCTGCGTCAACAATTGCGGCGTCTCCCTGCGACAGGACAATCCGCGCTGGGACGAGCTGGAGCACAAGGACTGGATCGATTCGATCGAAGTCAATTTCCTCTCCAGCGTGCGCATGTCGCGGGCCTTCTATCCCGGCATGAAGGCGCAGAACTGGGGCCGTATCATCCACATCTCGACGCTCGGTGCCTGGATACCCGGCTTGCTGAGCGACTACACCGCCCCCAAGGCCGCGCTCAACAAGCTGACCATCGACATGTCGAAGCAGTGCGGACAGGACGGCGTGACCGTCAACGCGATCCTGCCCGGCACCATTGTGACCAGCGCCATCGAGCGTTACATGGACGTGCTCAACGAACAGCTTGGCTGGAACACGGACGACTGGGACGAGCGCGTGAAGCGCTATGTTTCCGAAGTCTATCCGCAACCGATCCAACGGCTGGGAGAAGGGCATGACATCGGCGGACTGGTGACCTTCCTTGCCAGCGACCACGCCGGCTATATCACCGGCGCGCTCATCAAGGTCGACGGGGGATCGAGCCCTTCGGTCTAGGGCGAAGAACGCCATTCGAGAGTGACACAAGTGACACCTGTCCGCCGGGGTGTCCGCACCTCGAAGCGTGCGGAATCTCTGGTTTGGAGCGCTCGGAGTGACACTTCTTGCGAAAAGGGAAAAACGACGCTCGGCAAACAGCTGGTCCGGCGTGACTGGAAGACTGCTGACGATTTCAAAGAGCGCCGGAATGGTAGCGCGCGGCGGCCAAGTAGGACAGGCGGGAGTTGAGCAAGCGAACGCGGGATGGGCTGTTATTGGCCTTGTCCATCTCTCTGTGAGGGCCACGCGCCGCCGACAACTTCCGACCTGAACAAGGGACTCTGACGGTGAGCGGCAGCGGTCCGCCAATGACGGAATTGTGATGGGAGCGGACAATCAGCGTCGGGGCAAATCGGTCAAACACTGCCGCGATCGAGGCACCAAGTCTCGCCGTTGCCGCTGCGCTCCTTTTCTGGACAAGTCAGGAACCTGAATGCAACTTGCAGCTTCTGGATCTCTCTGCTTATCTGGCACTCGTCGCGTTGTCCGACCTTCTGCAGTAAAATACAAACGTCCTTGTTGTTGACTTAGAAGATTCGACATTTTTGCAAGCCGCTCGGTTGCGTGAAGCTTTAAGGGGACTGAGGTGATCACAAAGAAATCTTTGGCTACGATCCTGGCTGGCGTTGGTGTTCTACTGGTCGGGTCTGCAACCGCGCAGATACCAGGAGGGACTGGTTTTGGCGGGGCTGCAGGCGGAAACGGAGTCCCGCCTGTTCCCTTCTTAGTGACTCCAAAGGCTGCGATTCCCGGATACAACAACATGCAGCTCACGAATGTCACCGTGGCTCAGTGCCAGAGCGCGTGCATCTCTGGCAAAGCTCCAAATTCAACTCCGCTTGGCTTCGTTTGCCAATCCTTTGATTACTACGTGTTCGACCAGCGCTGCGATCTGAGCAGCGCATCGTCCAACCCAATTTACCCTGGCGCAACCCGCGGAACCCTCAAGACTGACTACGATCCACCTCTCTACGACCACTACGCAATGAGTTCCGAGTACGTACGGGTGCGAGTCGCGACGTCCGGCAGAGGGGGCGCGCGATTCCCATTCGACATGAAACAGGTGTCGCTGCAAACCTACGGCGCGCCTTTGCTGGCGGTGGGCGACAGTCCCGGTGGAAATGGCTTCGAAATTCGCTATCGGGAGAGAGTTGCCGCAGCGGCTTCGGGACAGACATTTGCGGGTGGTGCGTTCGGCGGTCGAGGCGCCAAACCGGACTACCGGCTGGCCCGAGTGACGATCGCGTTTCCCGGCCCTCGCCTGGTCGTCCTGCGCGACTGGCCATTGAAGCAGGGGATCGACTGGAGCGGCAGGGGAAATACGACCCTCGCCGACGGCACCAGAATCACATCCGAAACCGCAGAATTCTCCATCAAGTTGAGTAAGGAGGAAGCTTGCGCCGTCATTGGTGGAGACGCGGGGTTCGTCAGCAATAGTGTTGCGATCTATGACGGCAAGGTGCTTGTGGCTGTTTTTCAACTTTGGCCACTCCCATTTGGATCGGGATATTGCCCCACTAATAAACTCTATCCCTGAAAGGTCGGTGGATTCGTTGTCGTCTCCCGAAAGTCCGCTTTCGGACGAATGTCCCCAAACATTGCCGTTGGCCCGGATATCCAACCTGCGTCCCCGCGCTTCGCATCTGACCTACAGCCCGAACCTCTCCGTATAGAACCGGAATTCCTCGTTCACCGCCTCGGGATCGAGGCCGAAGAATTCGGGCCGCGCGTCGTGCTTGCCCTTGGGGTGCTCCTCCTGCCACGCGGCGATGCGCGCATCCATTTCGGGCGGATAGGGCCAGCCGAACTTGGCATAGAGCTCGCGTACCTGCTTTGACGGATCGACGATCTGCACGCGGTGGTAGACATCGTGGAACCGGTCCTCGCCCAGCCGCTCGCGCGCATCGAGCGCCCGCTGCAAACCCACAGTCCAGTAGGCGCGGTGCTCGTGGCCGAGGTATTCCGGGTTCGGGTTGTCCACGAAAGCGCGGCGGAAGTGGTAGATCAGCGAGCACACCGACGACAGCGAACGCAGCGGTTCGCGGTGGGTCCACACGAAATTGGCGTCGGGAAAAACCTTGAGCAGCGGCTCGATGTCGTAGGTGTGAACCGGTGTCTTGAGATACCAGCGTTTTGGCGGGCAGCGCCATTGCAGCAGCTTGAGCACGCGTTTGTGATACTCGTAAGCGCGCACCATGTACGGTTCGTAATCAGGCGAGATCGTCCGCGCGTTGAAGCTGGGCACATGGACGAACAGCTCGAACGAGGGGCCGGACGAGAAGGCCTCCATCAGCACGTGGGCGCATTCCTGCGACTTCTCGACGCCGCGCGGCAGCATCTCGGTCGCTTCGGGAACCAGCGTCTGGAAGCCTTCCTCGCCCGCTGCGGATATGGCAATGCGCGGATCGGTCAGTTCCGTCGCCTTCTCCGGCGGCGGGCAGTGCCGCTCCTGCTCCCATACGCGTAGGATTCGGGTGGCGGGGTCCAGCCCCATCATGTGGCTGAGCGCGGTGCTGCCGGTGCGCGGCAGGCCGATGCCGAACAGCGGGGTGACGATCTGTTCCTCGTCGATCTCGGGATGGCGCTTGTACCAGTCGTGGACCTCAAGCTGGTTGACCAAATGCGCGATGAGCATTTCCGGCAGGGCGCCCGCGCCGAACTCGGTCAGCTCGCTCTCCTTGTTGATCGCATCGACCAGCCAGTGCATCGGTTCGAGATACCAGTCATCGCCCCAGTCGGAGAGGCCGGTGCGTTCCTTCGCAGAACTCATGAGCACATTGGCGTCGATCATAGGTAAGGCTCTCCCGTTCAGTCTGCGTGGTATTGGTCGATTAGCGGGCCGTAGGCATCAGTGAAGCGCACCTTGCATGGTCCCGTGATCGAGCGGCGCTTCGTCGGGTCGCCCAGAAAACCTCCATGCGCGCCGAGCACGTCCATCTCCTCAAACTTCGCCTCGATGCCGAGCCGCTCGGCAGCGATCTCGCACCATTCGCGGCTCGATACCTCGTCGTCGCCCGCCCAGTTGGTGACGAGCGCAGGAACGCCTGCCTCGCCGATCATCGCTTCGAGCTGATCGCAAATGTCATCGACGTGGATCAACGTTTGCGGCTGCGGCCCGTTGACGAGGATGTTCGCTTCGCCGCGTTTCATCCGTTCGACGTCGAGCGAAGGGCCGAGGCGCGGCGTGCCCCATGGCATGAACAGACGCGCGATGGTGGTCGGAAGACCGAACATGCGCGCGCAAGAACCCGTAACGGCTTCGGTGATGAGCTTGGAAACCGGGCTGGCGGGCGACCAGTGCGCCTTGGCCCCGCCGAGCGGATCGCTCTCGGTATAGCGGTGCCAGGTGTCGGGATTGGGCGCGTAGATCGTGCCCGCCGAAATCAGCAGCGCCGCCTTGGCCTTGCGGCAGTGCTGCCACAGGAAGCCCGGCCCGTCGGCATTGGCGCGATAGGCGAGCGCGAACTGGTCGGGCCGGTTGGGCACGCGCGCGAAAGCGCCGTGGATCACGTAAGTGAAATCATCGGGCAGCGCAGACAGATCGCCCGAGCCGAGGTCGACCGCGCATGTTCTGATCCCCGCCGCCTCGATCTCCTCGCGCGGGGTCAGCTCGGTGATGCGGATTTCGCGGCCCTCGCGCGCCGGATCGTCGGCGGGCAGGAACCGCGCCGCGCCCCACACCTCGTTGTTCCTCGCGAGGTATTCCGCGATCGGCCGGGCGACGCCGCCGGTAACGCCGGTAACCAGAATCTTCTCGCCCGAGATCATTGCCCTACCCTCACCAGCCTTGCACTACGGGAAGCACTTCGTCGGCAAAACGCCGCAGGTCGTCGTAAGCCTCGGTGCGGATCGGAATCCCCGCCGCCGGACCGGAATGGACCAGATCGGTCAGCGGCATGGTATCGACAAAGTGTTTGAGCGTCTCGATCACTGTCACCGCCGGGCCGATCAATTCGAAATCGCGATAGAGATCGCCCGCCTCGTTATCGAGACCGTAGGCCAGTTCCTCATCGCCCATCCCGGCGCGAACTTCTGAATAGAAACGCCAGCGCCGCTGGTATTTCTCGCGGTTGCGCGCCCAGACCTCTGCGGGATTCTCGTCGGTCACGGTGATCGACCAGGGGTTCGAGATGCGCGCGCCCTCACGCGGAAGACCGGCCTCTTCGCGGCCCCGGAAATAGGCGGCGTGAACCTCGGGATCGACCGAGGCCGCGTGCAGGTGCGCACCGTGCCGCCCGGCGCGCTCGGCGGCAGGCGCCGAAGTCGCCGCCACCCACAGCGGCGGATGCGGCTGCTGGAACGGTTCGGGCCAGACGCCGACATTGTCGAGCTGGTAATACTTGCCGTGGAAGCTGAAAGGCCGCTCGGTCCAGCCCTTCTTCAGCACGGTCATGCCTTCTTCCATGCGCGAGGGCCGCGTTTTCGGCGAATAGCCCCAACACAGGTATTCAGCCGGGTTGTGGCCCGCGCCGACGCAGACATCGAGCCGCCCGCCCGACAACTGGTCGAGCACGGCGGTTTCCTGCGCCAGTTGCGCGGCATGATGAAGTGGCAGGATATAGGTGTAGGAACCCAGCCGTGCGCGGCTGGTGCGCTCGATCAGGGCAGACAGGAAAACCGGCACCGATGGCGAATAGCCGTCGGGCTGGAAGAAATGCTCCTGCACCAGCAGGCTGTCAAAGCCCATCTTCTCGGCCTCGGTCATCAGCCACAACCGGTCCTCGAAGAACTGCCCCCACGGCTCCCCGTCCGGATTGCGGAAATCCATGGTGAAGGCGACGTGCATGGTCCTCTCCCGTTGTGAGGCGATCCTTGTCCGATCGACGCGTGGGCGCAAGGGGGGTGGAGGAGCCGCGCAACGCGGCCCCTCCGCGATCCACTCAGAAGCGGTATTCGACCTGCACGCCGTAAGTGCGCGGCGGCGCCCAGTGCACGGCATCGGCGACCGATGTGATGAACGCACCGCCATAAACCGCCTTGTCGGTGAGGTTCTTGCCGTAAACCGATATCGTCAGGCCGCTGTCCTCGGGAGTCCAGGCTGCCCTCGCATCGATCTTGGCGAAGGCCGGCTGGCGGATGCGCCCGTCGAGCGTGTAGTTCACCGCGCTCGAATAATAGAGCGATCCGGTGAGATCGAGCATGCCGCCGCCGACCGGGACGTGAGCGTTCGCCGTTGCCGTCGCGGTGAATTTCGGCGCGCGGATCATCCGCTGCCCACTGGCGTCGAAAGCGACCGTGTCGTTGTTGCCCGCACGGGTCGGCGTCGGCCCGGTCACGCCGCAAGGCTGCTCGAAGTCCGTGCAGGGCAGCGCGATCGCGGTATTGACGAACTTCTTGTACTTGGCATCGACATAGGCGCCAGCCAGCCGCACGTCGAACATGTCGGACAGCCTGATCGACGTGTCGATCTCGAAACCGTTGACCCGCGCCGAATCGGCATTGCGCAGGACCGACAGCGGGACCGCCTGTCCCGGAAGAACGACGATGAAGGTCGTCTGCATGTCGGTGTAGTCATAGTGGAAAGCCGCGGCATCGAGCGTCACCGCACTGCCCAACCGCCCCTTGAAGCCCAGTTCGTAGGACTTGATCTTCTCGGGATTGACGACATCCACACCGAAGATGTTGTTGGAGTTCCACACCCCGCTCTTGAAGCCCTGGCTATAGGTGAAATAGATGTTGCTGGTGGGCGTCACCTCGTAGCGGATCGAGGCGCGTGGCGTGAAGCTGTCCCAGCTCCTTGCGCCAACTTCCGCGAATTCCGGCCGTCCCCCGACAAAGGTTCCGAACACCGCACCGCCTGCGAGCGAACGCTTTTCCCAACTGTAACGCAGGCCTCCGATCAGGCTCAGCCGGTCGGTCACGTCAAAATAGACCTCACCGAAGCCGGCAAAGGTTTCCACGTCCTGGGTCGACCAGATCGTGATGTCGTTGTCCGCGCCCGGCGCATCGACCCCGAGTGGATTCCAGCCGCCCTCGCCGTCCGCGTAGTAGGCGCCCAGGGTGAAGTTCAGCGCACCGTCCAGGTCCGACGAATAGCTTACCTCCTGGCTGAAATACTTGTCGTATGAGCCCGGCCGGTAATTGATGCCCAGTCCATTGGCGGCATAACCCATGTCGGCATCGAGCACATTGGTCATGTCGCGTGTCAGGTAGCCGGTAATCGAGGTTAGCGTGCCGGAATCGAGCGTCAGCTCGATCCGGCCCGAGAGGTCCAGGCTTTCGTTCTTTTGCGGCCGGGAATCGTCATTGAGCGCGACTTCGTAAGGTCTGCTCGGAACGATGAAGTCCGTATCGAGCACGCGGGTAACCGAATTTCCGTCAACCGGCGTGCCGTAGATCGCGAAGGTCTCCGATCGCTGGCCATAGGCGGCGGAGATCAGCACCTCGATGTTGTCGGCAGGGTTCCATCTCAGCTTGCCGCGGATCTGCCAGGCTTCCTCGCCTTCGAGCGAGGAGTTGGGCCGGATGTTCTTATAGTAGGTATCGTTGCGGTGATAATAGCCCGACACGCTGATCGCCGCGACATCGGTCGTCACCGGCAGGTTTATCCAGCCCTTGATGAACACATCGTCGAAGCGGCCATAGCTTGCCGAGACCATGCCTTCGGTTTCGTTGCTCGGCTTGCGGGTGATAACCTGGATCGCGCCGCCCGTGGCATTGCGACCGAACAGAGTGCCCTGTGGTCCCTTGAGCACCTCGACCCGCTCGACATCGGGAAGGTCGAAAGTGCCCGCGGTAGTCGAAGGCATGTAGACCCCGTCGACATAGATGGCGACGTTGTTGTCCATGGCCGGACCCGTAACGGTGGCGCTGATGCCCCGCAGCGCGGGCGCGGTGAAATTGCCCTGGCGATCGAGCTTGAGCGAAGGGGTAAGTTGCTCGAGCCCGACCGTATCGGTGATGTTGGCCTGTGCGAGGTTTTCGGAACTGAGAGTCGTCAGCGAGATCGGCACGTCGCGCGAAAGCTCGGCGCGGCGCTGCGCTGTGACGACGATGTCGCCATAGCCCGCTTCTTCGGCGGCTTCCTCGGCAGATTGCGCGAACGCGGCTCCGCCGTGCAGCATGGCCATGCAGCTCGTGGCAAGCAGAACTGCCCTGTGCATCGTAGTGCTTTTCATTACCCTCTCCCTTGTTCTCACGCCGGCTTTCCGCTCGACGATTTTGACCAAGGTTATGCCAATCCGATAACCGGGTCAAAGGTTTTGTGGGGTGATTACTTCATAGAATTTGACCGCGAGGATCGATGTCACTAGCCTGACATTGTCGCTGGTGCGAAAGCACTGGCGGGTATTCAGGGAGAGAGACACACATGCCGGGGAATCCGATTGCGGGCCTGCTGACGCCGTTCCACTCGGCTAATCTGGACCTTGCCAATCGCGTGGTCATGGCGCCGATGACGCGTTATTTCTCACCGGATCGCGTTCCCGGCGAGGACGTTGCCGCCTATTATGCGAGGCGGGCCGAGCATGGCGTCGGCCTTGTCATTACCGAAGGCGCGTTCATTCCGCACCCCGCCGCTGGCTTTGCCGAGACGATCCCCGCACTTTACGGCGAGGAGGCCATGGCAGGCTGGCGCAAGGTGACCCAGGCCGTCCACAATCATGGCGGCAAGATCGCCGCGCAGCTTTGGCACATAGGATCGCAATTCCTTCCCGGAGGTTCGGAAGGGCACGAGGACGAGCATGTCAGCGCCTCGGGCCTTGCCGGACCCGGCCAGACGCTTGGCAAGGCGCTTGCGCTCGCCGAAATCGACGTATTGATCGACGCCTATGCCACGGCGGCGCTGAACTCGAAGAATGCCGGGTTCGACGGCATCGAACTGCATGGCGCGCACGGTTACCTGATCGACGGGTTCTTCTGGGCCGGCTCGAACCAGCGCACCGACGAATATGGCGGCTCGCTCACGGCGCGCACCAGGTTCGGCGCGGATGTCGTGCGCGAGTGCCGCGCGCGCTGCGGATCGGACTTTCCGATCATCCTGCGTTACTCGCAATGGAAGAACGCGGACTACGACGCGCGGCTGGCCGAAACCCCACAGGAACTCGAAGCACTCCTTGCCCCGCTGGTCGATGCCGGGGTCGACATTTTCGACTGCTCGACCCGCCGCTTCTGGGAACCGGCCTTTGCAGATGGCGACATGGGTCTGGCTGGCTGGACGAAAAAGCTGTCGGGCAAACCGGTCATTACGGTCGGCTCGGTCGGGCTCACCACCGATCTGTTCGGCAGCCTTGGCGATCAGGGCGCACACGTCGCGTCAAACATTGCACAACTCATGGCCATGTTCGAACGGGGCGACTTCGACCTTGTCGCAGTCGGTCGCATGCTCATCACTCACCCCGACTGGATCGAGAAGGTCAGCCGGGGCGAACACGACAATCTTGCGCCATTCAGCAAGGACCATCTCGCGACACTGGTCTGACAGAAGAGGACAGAGCCATGGCCGAACACGTTATCATGGGCGATGGAAGCAAACGCTCGATCGGGAGCAATCGTGGCCCGGTCGATCCGTCGCATTCACTGCCCAACAGCGCCGAAGGTCTCACTGTCGAGCTGATCGACCGGATTGTTTCGGAATGGAACCCCGGCACTTCGGTTACTGGCGTCGAGCTGGTCGAGGCCAAGGGCCTTGCTCAGCAGGTCTCTACTGCCGGCCGGGCACGCCTGCGCCTGACCTACGCCCCCGGCTCCGCCGATCTACCACGCGATGTGATCGTCAAGATGGTGATTGGCGAGGCGGGCGTCGATGGCGCGCTCTACGAAACCGAGGTGCAAATGTACCGCGAAGTGCTGCCCGGTCTGGGCATCCCGCAAATTACCTGCCTCGGCGCGGCCTATGAGGACAAGACCGAAAGGCTGCTGCTGCTGCTCGAAGACCTTACCGCCAAGAAACCGTTTTTTCCGCTATCAACCCTAAAGCCGCTGAGCCCTGACCGCGTCGCCGCGCTCCTTTCGCATCTCGCGAAACTGCACGCACGCTACTGGAACAGCCCCGATCTCGACGCGATGAGCGACTGGCTCGGCACCCTGCTCAAGGGCCGCCAGTTCGATTTCCTCAATGCGATCTGCGTTCCCGCCATCACCCAGATGGCTGAGGAAAGCACCTACCGCGCCGATCTCATCGCGCGCATCGGCTGGACGCCCGAGCAATTGTGGAACGGCGTCATGTCGACTCATGCCTACCACGCCAAGGTCCAGCCGCGCACGCTGGTCCATGGCGATACCGGCGCGCACAACACATATCACCTCGCCAATGGCACCTTCGGCTTCTACGACTGGCAATTGTCCGCGTCGGGCTGCTGGGCGCACGATGTCCATTACCACATCATCGAATCGCTCTCGATCGCCGATCGCAAGGCCAACGAACGGGCTTTGGTGCAACATTACATCGACGAACTGGCCAACAACGGCGTCACTGACGCGCCGGACATCGACACTGCCATGCAGACCTATGGCCGCGCGATCATCTGGGGCTTCACGGTCGGCTGGCTGCTGTGCCCGGAGCGCAATTACGACATGAAGATCATCATCACCAATCTCGAGCGGCTCTACAGCGCGATGCAGGACAACGACACGCTGGCATTGGTCGAGCAGGGCCAGCGCGATCTGTAAGGCCGGGGGCTTGGCAGCGAGCATGAAATAGTTAGACGATAGCTCTTCGAATCGGAAGAGGCTGCCATGAACAACGAACTGTGCCGGATGACGGGAGCCGAGTTCCCGCTCTTCGCTTTCAGCCATTGCCGCGACGTGGTTGCCGCCGTCAGCCGCGCGGGCGGCTTCGGCGTGCTCGGCTGCGCTTCGTTCGGCGCGCACGAGATCGAGGCGGAGTTGGCCTGGATCGACGAGCATGTCGATGGCAAACCCTATGGCGTCGATATCCTGTTTCCAGCGACGCAGAAGGCCGCAACGGGCATGACGATGGACGATTTCGTCGCCCAGATTCCCGACACGCATGTCGATTTCGTGGTCGAGGTGTTGGAGCGCCACGATGTGAAGATCGCCCGCGACGAAGTGATCCGCGACCGATTGCCGCCGACCGCGCCGGACGAAGCCGAACGCACGCTCGAAATCGTGTTCAACCATCCGATCAGGCTGGTCGCCAATGCGCTCGGCGTCGCCCCGCCGCAGATGATCGAGCGCGCCAAGGCAGCGGGCGTCCCCGTCGCGGCTCTGGTCGGCAAGAAGGAGCATGCGATCAAGCAGGCGCAGGCGGGCGTCGACATCATCGTCGCACAGGGCACCGAGGCAGGCGGGCACTGCGGCGAGATTTCCACGCTGGTGCTGACCGCCGAAGTGATCCGCGCGGTAAGAGATCACGGCGCACCGCCGGTCATGGCCGCGGGCGGGATTGTCACGGGAGAGCAGATGGCGGGACTGATGGCGATGGGCGCGCAAGGCGTGTGGACCGGCACGGTCTGGCTCGCGACTTCGGACGCGGAGACCAGTCCGGCCATCCGCGACAAGATGCTCGCGGCGACGGCCAGCGACACGGTGCGTTCGCTGGCGCGCACCGGCAAGCCATGCCGCCAGTTGAAGGCGGGCTGGAACGAGGCGTGGGACGATCCGAGTTCACCCGGCGCGCTGCCGTTCCCCTTGATGCCGCTGATTACCGTGCCCGCGCTCAACAAGGGCTATCGTGCCGCCGAGGCCGGACATCAGGGCGCGCAGCGGCTTGTCACATACGAGTCGGGGCAAGGCGTCGGCCTGATCGACGAAGTGCTGTCGGCGACCGCCGTTGTCCAGCAGTTCAAGGAGGACTTTGCCGCCGCTTTTGAACAATTTGTGAGCGCGGTTGAGGGGGAATAATCAGTTCCGTTCGCCTCGAGCGAAGTCGAGAGGCGGGCATACCGGATTACGTGTCTCGACTGCGCTCGACACGAACGGACCTTGAAATCCTATCCAAACGCCCCTTTGCCGACGATCTGCGGCAGATCGAGGAATGTTCGAATTCCGGGCTCCGCCGCGCAGACCGGAGCGACGGCGTGGACCGCGTGCATGGCGGTCGCAAGGCACGCCTGGTCGTTGGCATCCTCGCCGTTATAGGCGATCTCGCAGGCGAGCTTCATCGAAGGCGTGCCCTCGATGGTGACATGCCAGCCGCGCCCCTGCGGCCAGTCGGGCGCGATGTCGTCGCCCATGCGCGTGACGTGCTCGACGGTCATTGCTTTGCGGCCGTCGATGACGGCGCTGAAGCGGTAGCGCTTGCCCGCCGCAGTGCCTGTCGCGATCGTCACGCCGCCCGCGACACGCTCGCTTGGCGCAGGCGCCACCTCGCACTCGTAAATCACTTCCTCGATCGTCGCGCCCAACGCATCGGCGACCATCAGCAGCGGGGCACCGAAAGCTCCCGCCATGGTGACGGGAAGCGAGGTGGGCGGCACCGGCTCGGGCGGCGCTCCAAAGCCCATCGCCGCCATCATGTCCGCCGAAGGATAGGTCGAATAGTCCATGATCTCCTGCACCAGCAGATGATCGATGCGGCGCAGCACCCCCGACATCGCCATGGGCAAGACTTCGCTGGCCCAGCCCGGCTCGATGCCCGTGGCATGGAACGAGACGCCGCCCTTGCGGCAAGCTTCCTCAAGTCGCGCCACGATGTCCTCGCCGCAGGCCTTGGGATAGATCAGTTCGGTCAGCGCGGTCGAGACGACGTTCTTGCCCGAGGCGAGCAGGCGGCAGACATCGTCCATTACCTGATCCCGCTTGCCCTCTCCCTTGGCCATGTAAAGCACGCAGTCGGCAGGCATGGCGAAGATCGCTTCGGGATCGGTGGTTATTGCGACTCCCGACGCCGCCGCGCCGCAATGCTCGCCCGTATCGCGACCTGCCTTTGCCGGATCGTAGGCAAGCGCGCCGACCAGCTCGAGGTGTGGCAGGTCCATGACCGCTTTCATCGCGTGCGCGCCGACCGTGCCGGTTGCCCACTGGATCACCTTGAGATTTCCCATCGTCCCGCTCCCTGATTATCGAATCAGTTAGACAATAGGGGGATGTGGCCTCATGGACAACGCGCCGGTGCGATCACCACTCGCCGACGTTAGGCATCGATTTCCACGGTTCGGCAGGTTCGAGCGGCGGGCCGTCCTGAAGCAGTTCCACCGAAATCCCATCGGGCGAGCGCACGAAGGCCATGTAACCGTCGCGCGGCGGGCGCAGGATGGTGACGCCCTTGTCCATCAGATCCTGGCATTTCTCGTAAAGGTTATCGACCTTGTAGGCCAGGTGCCCGAAGTTGCGACCGCCGCCATAGACTTCCGGTTCGCTGCCATCTTCGGGCGGCCAGTTGTAGGTCAGTTCGACCTGCCGGTCTTCCTGACCTTCGGGCGCGAGGAAGGCGAGGGTGAAGCGTCCGGCGGGCACGTCGTGGCGGCTGATTTCCTTGAGGCCCAGTTTGTCGCGGAAGAATTCGACCGATGCTTCTAGGTCGTGCACGCGCAGCATCGTATGGAGGTATTTCATGGGGTCTGGCTCCTTTGCCGCCGATCCTAGAGAACCTTTCCCGGATTGAGAATATTGTTCGGATCGAGCGTTGTCTTGAGCAGACGCATCAGGGCCACTTCGTTCTCGTTGCGCGACCAGGAGAGGTAATCGCGTTTCTCGATGCCGATGCCGTGTTCGGCCGAGAC